>JAGVKR010000205.1 GCA_020050375.1 Planctomycetales bacterium | reverse complement strand
GTCCGTGTCGAGCCGGGGGTCGTGCTCGACCAGTTGAACGCCGCCTTGAAACCTCACGGGCTGCAGTTCGGTCCCGACGTCGCCACCAGCAGCCGAGCCAACCTGGGGGGAATGATCGGCAACAACTCGGCCGGCTCGCGGTCGGTGCAACAGGGGAAGGTCAGCGATCACGTCCGTGAACTGCGCGTGCTGCTGGCGGATGCAACCGATCTCGTCTGTCATCCGTGCGACGAACCGACGCTCGCCGCGAAGCAATCGCAATGCGATCACGAAGGAGAGATCTATCGACGCCTGCCGGCCATCGTCGCCGACAACTGGCGCGAGATTCTGGCAAAGTACCCGCGCATTCTGCGGCGGGTCAGCGGCTACAACCTCGACGCGTTCGTCCCTGAGATCTATGACGAATCGCCCATTGCGGCGGCCGTGCGGCAGCTCGATCGAGAATGGCCCGATCGCCGCGAGTTCAATCTCGCGAAGCTGATTGTCGGGGCCGAGGGAACCCTGGGGACAGTCGTCGAAGCCCTCTTGCACATCGTCCCGCTGCCCAAGGAGCGCGGCGTCGTATGCCTGCAATTCGGCACGATCGAAGCGGCGCTCGAAGCCACGCCGAAGATTCTCGAATGCCAGCCGTCGGCCGTCGAATTGCTCGATCGCAACATCATCGAGCTGTCGCGGACCAATCTCAAATACCGCAAGTCGCTGGCGTTCGTCGAAGGAACGCCCGAGGCGCTGCTCATCGTCGAGTTTTCGGGCGAGACTGCAGTGCAGGTCGGCGACGGCTTAAAGCTTCTCGAACAGAAACTGCGCGGCCAGTCGGGGCTTGAAAAATATCTGCCGGCGAAGACGGCCGAAGAGCGCGAGCAGATCTGGAACTGCCGCAAGGCGGGCGCGCCGCTCCTTTTGAGCATACCCGGCGCCCGCAAGCCGATCGCCTTCGTGGAGGACACGGCCGTCGATCCGCAGCGGCTCCCCGATTTCACGCGGCGGTTTCGCAAGATCCTCGACAAGCACGGGATCACTGGGGCGTACTACGGTCACGCCTCTGTCGGTTGTCTGCACATCCGCCCGATGATCGACACCAAGTCGTCGCGGGACCTGACGATTCTCAAAGCAGTCTCCGACGAAGTCGCCGATCTCGTTCAGGAATTCGGCGGAGCCATGACCGGCGAGCACGGCGACGGCCTCGCCCGCAGTTATCACAATCTCAAGCTGTTCGGCCCGAAGTTGTTCGCCGCGTTCAGCGAAGTGAAGCGACTGTTCGATCCGGCCGGCCTCATGAACCCAGGCAAAGTGACGAAATCGCCGTCTCCCATCGCGAGCCTGCGTTATGGTCCCGGCTATCCCGGCGCACACATCGCGACCTTTCAGGATTTCAGCCTCGAAGAGCACAACGCCGACGCGCCGGGGCAGGGCTTTCTCGCGGCGGCCGAGATGTGCAATGGCTCGGGGGTCTGCCGCAAGACGAACACCGGCACGATGTGCCCCTCCTTCATGGCGACCCGCGACGAAGAGCACTCGACGCGCGGGCGGGCCAATGCGTTGCGGCTGGCCCTCACCGGCCAATTGCCGGCCGGCGCCCTCACCTCCGACCGGATGTGGGAGGTGATGGACCTGTGCCTGATGTGCAAGGGATGCAAGGCCGAGTGCCCGTCAAACGTCGACGTGGCGAAGCTCAAAGTCGAATTTCTCGCCCACTACTACGCGCAGCATCGCCCGAAGATCGGCACGCTGATGATGGCCCACGTTGCGGCGATCAACCGGATCGGTTCGGCGATCGCGCCGCTGTCGAATTGGTTGGCGCAAATCCCGGGCGCCGGAGCGATCACCGAATGGCTGACCGGCGTCGACCATCGGCGGAGCTTGCCGCAATTCGCGCGGCAGAGCTTTCAAAGTTGGTTCGCGAGCCACCAACAGCATGACCGCGCCGGCCACGTCGGCCGCGTCGTGTTGCTCGACGACTGCCTCACATCGTACTGCGAGCCGGAAATCAACCAGGCGGCCGTGCAATTGCTCGAACAGGCAGGTTACGCGGTCGAGCTCGCCGGGCTTTCGTGCTGCGGCCGACCGTTCATTTCGAAAGGGCTGGTCGAAAAGGGGAAAGCCCTTGCGCGGCAGAACGTCGGCAAGCTCGTCGAGTTCGTCGAGCAGGGCCTGCCGATTCTCGGCTGCGAACCAAGCTGCCTGTTGACGCTGGCCGACGAATACCCCGACCTGTTTCCATCATCGGCAACGCAGCAGGTCAAGGAGCAGGCCTTCCTCGTCGACGGCTGGCTGGCCGATCGAATCGGCGAAGGAAAGACGGACCTCGCGTTCGCGCCACTCGCACAAACGGCCTTGTTGCACGGCCACTGCCAGCAGAAGGCGCTCGTGGGAACCGCGGGAACGAAGCGGGCCCTGGGGCTGATCCCCGAGCTTCAGGTCAAAGAAGTCGATTCCGGCTGCTGCGGCATGGCGGGCTCGTTCGGTTACGAGCATTTCGACGTCAGCCAGGCGATCGGCGAGCGGGTTTTGTTCCCGGCCGTGAAGGGGCATGAAGGTGGCTTGGTGGCCGCACCAGGCTTTTCCTGCCGGCACCAGATTGCCGACGGGACGGGAAAGTCGTCCGCTCATCCGATCGAGATTCTTGCACGGCAAGCAGCAATTTGCGGGCATCTCTCGAGGCACTAAGACTGAATTGACCGTCATTACCGACTCGTCATATGATGATGACCATGTCGATTTGCGGTCAAAGGTCGGGGAAGTGGACCAAAGGTCTAAAACCCGCCGGGTTGAATTCATAATACCCGGACTGCAGCCAAGCCGATGGTTTGAAGCGATAGTGTGCTTTGGCTAATGACCTTTTTCTCGCAGGAATGACGCCATGGAAGCGTGGCTCAGTTGTCGCGTGAGCTCAGGGATGTTTTCATCGGAGTATGCCATCGAGTCGGCATCCTACGATGGTTCCGGATTTTCTCTGTTCGCACCGAAAGAATTCGTCAGTCTCGCCGGACAGGAACCCAACGGAAAAGCTGTTCCAGGATGGCTTCGTGTTGAATTGGGAACGTCTGCAGGAGAGTTGCGGTTGGTGCATTTGCCGCAGGAAGCCTTCGGAGTTGGTAATTTCGCAACAGTTCGAATGTCTCAATTGCGACAGATGCAACCGGCCACGTAGGGCCGGCGCATTGTCGCCTTTCGCTCCGCGAAAGGGCACGTGCTTTCGCGGAGCGAAAGGCGACACTTGTTGATTCGCCGATCCTCATCCTGTGCGCGCTATCCTCTCCTCCGATATCCCGATCGCGCAGTTGATTATTGAAGAGGTTCGGGGGCTCCCCTTCTCGAATCCCAGTCAGTTTCAGGAACAATCGAATCCCGAAGGGGTTCTCGACGTGAAGCAGGATCGTCCGCCCCGATAAATATCCGGAATCGGGTAATCCTTCCTCGATCATCTTGCGTCTACACGTCCGACTCTCCGCGACGCCGCTCACAATAGTTTTGCACGAAATGACTTGCGGCGATTCGATCGGCAGGCTTGGTCTTAGCGCCGATAGCGTAAATAGGCAGGGAATTCCGGAACTTTCGCCGATCCAAACTCGTCCAACTCTCTGTCAGCCGTGACTTAAAGCGTGCCCAAGTCAGACCAACAGCTCATCGCCGAATGCCTGCGGGGTCAGACACACGTGTTTGGCGATCTGGTGCTGCGCTATCAGGATCGGCTGTACCACATGCTCGTGCATGTGCTCGGCTCGGCAGAGGATGCCCGCGAAGTCGCGCAGGACGCCTTTGTGAGTGCCTTTCGGAAACTGCATACCTTCCAGGGTCGGTCGGCGTTTTATTCGTGGCTGTTTCGCATCGCGATGAACTCCGCGGTCAGCCGGCAGAGAAAGAATAGTCGAGTCCCGGTTTCGATCGAGGCGGTTCGCAACAGCTCGGGCCTGGAACCGATCGATCCACATCCCGAAGCTCGTCCCGATTTTTCGATGGAAGCGCAAGAACGGCAGGCAGCGGTTCGGACCGCCCTCGCCGATTTGCCAGAGGAATTTCGCACGGTGCTGATCCTGAAAGAAATGGACGACATGAAATACGAGGAGATTGCCGAAATTGTCGGTTGCCCGATTGGCACGGTCCGCAGCCGGATTCACCGCGCGCGGGCCGAGCTGAAAAACCGACTCGTGGCCCTGATGCACGAACCGGTCGAGGAATGATGTCCAAGCCGCACAAACCCGAATCGATCAGCGACGAACTTCTTTCCGCGTATCTCGACGGAGAGCTGCCCCACGACCAGCGAGCGCAGGTCGAAGCGTGGTTGTCGAGCCATCCCGCCGCACGTCAGACGCTGGACGAGTTCCGTCGACTTTCGGGGCTGCTTCAGGAACTTCCGCGGTTCGAGCTTCCCGCCGAGTTCGCCGCGCAGGTTCTGCAACAGGCGGAACGGCAGATGCTGTTGCCCGCCG
>JAGVKR010000187.1 GCA_020050375.1 Planctomycetales bacterium | reverse complement strand
CGAGCGACTTGAACGGCGCGCGGGGAGCCTGCACGATTTCGAATGTCGTGCTGCCGGCCTGGTCGGATTTGGGCATCTCGCCGCCAACCCATTGGACCAGCACGGCCGCATCGGCCTTCGAGTATTGCTCGGCCAGCGTCAGCGTAGGCGCACTGCAGAAGGGACAGGCCTGCACCGGAACGGAAAGCGAAGCGATCACAGCGGCCACCGACAGCGTGATTCCGGCAGCGAGACGAAGGCGTTTCATAGTTCGATCCTCCCAGCGCGATTTGTGAGCCGAGCGACGTCGGCCCCCCGGCTCTTATGCCGGCGCAACACCTATTTTTGAACGATCACCGCGTCATTGATCCAATACAGTCCATGGATCGTTCCGTCGTCATCAAGTTGCAGGAGATCGATCTTGAACGTTCCGACGACGTCGAACGGACGGAGCTCGATATAGTCGGTCGTTGTCCCTCCTTTGAGCGTCACGGCGATCAGATCATAGATTTTACCTTTGGGTCCGAAGCAGCACAGCCCGGTGTCGCGGACGAACGTGAACTGCGGAATGCCGGTGAGCAAGAGGCCCGGCTTCATGAATCCGCGAATGCGGATCTTCTTGCCGTCGAGCTTCTGCAGCCAACCGGGCATCTTCTCGACGCAATCGGGCGTCACCGGATCCATCTTGAGGATTTTGAGGAGATCGAGATCGTCGAAGCCGACGCGGAGCGCGCCCTCGGGACCGTCGACTGCAAACGTGCGCTCGCGCGGCGGATGCGCCGTTTCAGTCTCCGGAGCAGGCTTCTGCGCTGGAGTTGCCGTCGCCGGCGTCTCGTCTGTCGTTTTCACCACCGCGTTATCTGCCGTGCTTGCCTCTTCGCGAGGATCCGCCACAACTGCGTTCGCATCGTCAGTCGGCGCGATGACCTCTGCGGGCGGCGATGCTGTCGCCGACGCAACGCTCGGATGCGCAATCCCGGCAGTTGTGCTCGGATCGCTGCAACCGGCGGATAACAGACAACAGGCGCACGCCACTCCCCACATGACAGGTTGGTGACGCCGCGTGTCTGCCGGGTTGATCATTTGAAGTGCGTTCCGTCGATCGAGTAAATCGCCGTCAGCTCGCCCGACTGAGTCACCGACTGAGCGTGAAACGTGCCCGCGACGGCGACCAGGGTCTGCGGCTTGTGGTTGACCGTCATCCCGTCCTTGAATTTGACAACGATCATGTCCGTGATTTTTGGGTTGCCGCCGAAGCAGCACTGGCCGGTGTCTTTGACCAGCACGAACTCGGTCAGGCCAATTTCCTGACGCGTGGGATACATGTAGCCTTTGATAAAGATCGGCTTTTCGTCAAGGTCCGCCACCGCGGGAGTCACTTCCGGCCCTTCGCGGGAGATTTTCGGCTCCTCTTTCGCCAGCCAATTGAAGCTGACGCGCTGATATCCCTCGGGAACCTCCGTCGCATACACGTAGGTGTGCAGGCTGATCCCCGAGAGCAGAAACAACAGTGAAAGGGCGAAACCGGCCTTCGCCACAACCCGGCCTCCCAATTCACCTTCCGCGCGGCGAATCTGCGTCATCGCAATCAGGCCGGTGATCGTGCCGACAACGCCGATCGCCAGTCCCGGAATCCCCAGGAGGCCCGCACTGGCGCAAACGCCCAGAAAGAGCGTGATCGGGGCCAGGGGGGGAACCGGGTGATAGTCGAACTCACTGGCCGGATCTTCAACTCGGCGTGACGACTCGATTGTATCTCGCATTTCGGAAACGACTTGTGACATTACAACACCTTCGGCGACAAGCCCATCGAATAATAACCCTATTATGATAACACAAGGCGGTGGCGGTTCCAGTCCATGTCGTTCCGAAAGCCGTGTTCGACGCTCCTCGCGCGATACCAGCCACACCGTCGACGATTTCTACGTTATCGGTGTTTTTTGTGCTGGAAAAAGGTACGAGTTGCAGGGGAGGGAAGGCTTGAGGCCTGAGACCCGAGGCTTGAGGAAGCGTGGGAACGCTGACAGGCTGTTACCGATTTTCCGCTTTCCCTCAAGCCTCAGGTCCCAAGCCTCAAGCCTTTTTGCCGTCGTGCCCCTTCTTGTCAGCCCTCTGGGCACGTGTTAAAATTTCACTGTTGGGTCTTCGGATTCAACACGCCTCTGCCATGTTCGTCACGGGTTCATACTTGTTGACCCTATAACAATCCGCAGGGGACCATCACGTTCTCGGCCGCGTGTAAATCCGTCCCCCGCTTCGGCGGGATTTCGGCTCACACAACCCGGGCGTCGGTCCCCACTTTGGAGCGCGGGTTCAAACAAAACAACCCGAACGGCATTACGGTGGAGGTTTTTTCTTTTCCATGGGACTCTTTGACCGGCAGGAGCAGGCGGCCCGTGACGAAGCTCGCCCTCTTGCCGCGCGGATGCGCCCCCGCACACTGGCCGAATTCGTCGGGCAGCAGCATTTTCTGGGTGAGGGAAAACTTCTCTCGCGGATGTTGCAGGCCGACCGCCTCGGTTCGGTGATCTTCTACGGGCCCCCGGGAACCGGCAAAACCTCCCTCGCCGAGTTGATCGCGCTCTCGACCAAATCGCATTTTTCGCGGATCAATGCCGCTTCGGCGGGAGTCAAAGACGTGCGGACGGCGCTCGACGAGGCCCGGGCGCGGCTTGAAACGTCAGCGCGGCGGACGGTGCTCTTCATCGACGAATTGCACCACTTCAACCGCACGCAGCAGGACGTACTTCTCCCCGATGTCGAAGAGGGGATTGTCACACTGATCGGCGCGACGACGCAGAATCCGTTCTTCTCGCTGGTCGCGCCCCTGGTCAGCCGCAGCCGCGTCTTCGAGTTCCGCCCCCTCACGCGCGACGACGTGTTACGGTTGCTTCGCCAGGCGCTGGCGGACAAAGACCGGGGATTGGGCGGCCAGGGGGTCCCGGTCACAGACGAGGCCCTCGAATTTCTCGCCGACATCTGCGACGGCGACGCCCGCCGCGCCCTCTCGGCGCTGGAAATCGGCGTCCTGTCGATCGCCGGTCGGGGACAGACGCTCGATCTGGATGTGGCGCAGGAATCGATCCAGAAGAAGGCCATTCAATACGACGCGGCGGGTGACGAGCATTTCGACGCCGCGAGCGCACTCATCAAGAGCATGCGCGGCAGCGATCCCGACGCGGCGGTCTACTGGCTGGCGCGGATGCTCGAAGCGGG
>JAGVKR010000539.1 GCA_020050375.1 Planctomycetales bacterium | reverse complement strand
CTTTCAATCGTGGTTTCAATCGGGTCACCGATGGCTATGTCGGTGCGACTCGGCTGATGTTGCGCGGGAGCCTGCTCGTGCTCGTGGTCTACGGCGGGCTGCTCTACCTGACGCAAAGCCTGTTTCAGACGACGCCGACCGGCTTCATCCCCGCGCAGGACAAGGGGTATCTGCTGGTCAACGTGCGGCTTCCCGATTCGGCGTCGCTCGATCGGACGACGCACGTGATGCGCCGACTCGAGACGCTTGCCGGCGACGCGCCCGGTGTCAGCCACACTGTGGCCATCGCCGGTCAGTCGATTCTGCTGGGGGCCAATGCGCCCAACTTCGGCACGATGTACGTCATGCTCGACGAATTTCACGCCCGCGCCCGCCAGCGGCTTTCCGGAGATACGATCGCCGCGCAACTGCGGACGGCGTTCGAAGCCGAAGTCTCGGGCGGGATCGTCAACGTGCTGGGGGCGCCGCCGATCGACGGTCTGGGGACGGCCGGCGGTTTCAAGATCATCATCGAAGACCGCGGCGACAACGGACTCAAGGCGCTGCAATCGGTGAGCCAGTCGATCGTCGACGCGGGCAATGCGACCCCCGGGCTCGACGGCGTCTTCACGAGCTTTCGGGCTGACACGACCTGGCTGCACCTCGACATCGACCGGACCGACGCCAAGTCGCTGGGGGTCTCGATGGCGGATGTCTTCGCGACGTTGCAGGTCTATTTCGGGTCGCTGTACGTGAACGACTTCAACCGCTTTGGCCGCACCTGGCAGGTCAACGTGCAGGCCGACGCCAAGTTCCGCATGCGAGTGGCGGACCTGAAGCGCCTCAAGGTCCGCAACGATCACGGCCAGATGGTTCCGCTGGCTTCGATCGTCAACGTGCAGGAGGTGAGCGGGCCGGTGATGCTGCTGCGGTACAATCTGTATTCGGCCGCCGCGATCAACGCCAACGCGGCCCCCGGAACCAGCTCGGGGCAGGCGATCGATTTGCTCGAGCGCGTGGCCCAGCCGGAGCTGCTCCAGTCGATGCGCTCGGAGTGGACCGAGCTGGGCTTCATGCAGCTTGCCGCCGGCAACACGGCGATGTTCGCCTTCATCCTGGCGGTCGTGCTGGTGTTCCTGGTGCTGGCGGCCCAGTACGAGAGCTGGTCGCTGCCGCTGGCCGTGATTCTCGTCGTGCCGATGTGCCTGCTCTGCTCGATCGTCGGCGTTCTGGTGGCAAAAATGGACATCAACATCTTCACGCAGATCGGCTTTGTGGTGCTCGTCGGGCTGGCGTGCAAGAACGCGATTCTGATCGTCGAATACGCCCGCGCGCGGCACGAGGCGGGGATCGACCGCTTCCAGGCGACGCTCGACGCCTGCAAGCTGCGGCTTAGGCCGATCATCATGACGTCGCTGGCCTTCATCTTCGGCGTTGTGCCGCTGGTTCTCGGTGAAGGGGCCGGGGCCGAGATGCGAAGGACGCTGGGGACCGCCGTGTTCGCCGGGATGCTGGGCGTGACGCTGTTCGGCGTGTTCCTGACGCCGGTGTTCTTCTACGTCATCCAGTGGCTGGCGGATTGGCGCAGGCCGGACGGAGCTGCGGTCCGACCGACGTTCGTTGACTGAGATTGTCCGGCAAGCGGGACTTGACAACCCGGCCCGTTCGACCGATGACGGAGACTGTTGACTGACATGGACTCGACTCCGCGAACAACGAATGAGCGAGGCGGATATGTCCCACACTGATGGCGCCACACCCGATTTGCTGTTCGAACAGGAACGAGGCGTTGTCCGGCTGACGCTCAACCGGCCCGGCCGGCGAAACGCCCTTTCGCAATCGCTGGTGACGGATCTCAATGCGGCGATCGCCCGAATCGCCGCCGATGCATCGGCACGGGTGGTCGTGATCGCCGGGGCCGGTCCCGTCTTCTGCTCGGGGCACGACTTGAGCGAAATGGTGGGCCGACCCGAAGGCGAGTATCGAGAACTGTTCTCGGCATGCTCGCGAGTCATGCAGAGTCTGCGACGGCTGCCGCAGCCGGTGATCGCCCGCGTCCACGGGCTAGCGACGGCGGCGGGTTGTCAGCTCGTCGCGTCGTGCGACCTGGCCGTTGCCGCCAGTGAAGCACAATTTGCCACGCCGGGGGTGAACATCGGCCTGTTTTGCACAACCCCCATGGTGCCGCTCGTCCGTGCTGTTCCGGCAAAGATCGCGCTGGAGATGCTCCTCACCGGGGCCCCACTTTCGGCTGAACGGGCGCTGGCCGCGGGGCTGGTCAATCGCGTCGTCTCCGCCGATCAACTTGATGCAACGGTTGGTGAACTGTGCGATGCCATCTTTGCCAGCAGTCCTTACGTGCTGAAACTGGGCAAACAGGCCTTCTACGATCAGTTGGCATGCGACGAAGCCACGGCCTACTCCCGCGCTGTTGAAGTGATCACCGGAAACGCGATCCATGCCGACGCCCAGGAGGGAATTTCAGCCTTCCTCAACAAGCGCACGCCGGTTTGGAAAGACTCGTGATTCGACGCGGAGCTGCCACGCATTTTCGCCGGCCGACATGCAGCGCTGTTCCGACTTCACGCGTTCCGATAGGCGATGAGAAACAATCGCCGGAACGGGAACAGCACGCGGCCGTCAACGCGCAGCGGGTAGACGGCTCGAAGGGCTTCGAGGTAGGCCGCCAGGAAGCGATCCCGATCGCCCTCGGATGAGAGGGCCTGCAGGAATGGGCGGAGGCCGGTTCCTTTGTACCATTCGACGATCGCTTCAGCGCCGGGCATGACCTGCACGTATTCCGTTTCCCACACGTCGATTCGTGCGGCGTGAAGCGCGAGCAGGTCGTAGTAATACGCCACGTCGTGGACGTGCCATTCGCGCACCCCTTCGGGAGGAAAATGATCCCGCCACGCGGGAGAGGCCGCGATCTCGCGTGCGATGCGGTGCGGAGGCGCATCGAAGTTGTACGGCACCTGGACGGCGAGCGCTCCCCCCGGAGCCACCTGGGTCAAAAGATGCGGGTAGAGCGCAGCATGGTCGGGGACCCATTTTGGCACAAAGGGGACCTTGTTGTGATCCGGCATGACGGTCAGACGTTCTCTACGGCGTCCAGCTCTTCCTGAAGCGCCGCGGCAATCTGACGGACGTGCGGCTCCTTGACCATTTGATAGTGTCGACAGAACGTGACGATGCGAACGTTGACACGCGGCACGAGGTTTCCCCAGCCATAGTCAGGCCGCTGAATTCGCTTCCACGACTGCAGGCGATTTCGCAGGAGAGTGACCGCTCCGTCAAACGGCTTGCACCGATATCGACGCATGATCTGCTTGCCCGATTGGCGAACGGCGCGAAGATACGCCGGCTTCTTTTGCAGGTTTTTCGGGGTGGTCTCGCGATCGACGGGGCGACGGCTTAAACATTCGCGGGTGAATCGCACGAAATGCCTCAGCGCGGAGCGTGGTCCAGACGGGATCATATCGTCGATCAGCCAATACCACACATTGACAAGCACGCTCGGGATCAGTCGGAACGAATCCGTCCGGGAGCGTTTCTCGATTCGGGCATAGGCATCGACGATCGCCAGGAGCGCCACCGACCGACCGCGCTGGTGAAGCTGCCGAGCGACTTCATAGGCCAACGGTCCGCCGAACGAATAGCCGGCAAGGCGAAAGGCGCCGTCCTTGTACGACGCAACGAGCTGGTCTGCGAACCGGCTCGCCAGGACTTCGATCCCTTCGAACGGTTGCATGATTCCACCCGCCTCGGGGGGTCGCAATCCGAAGACCGGCTGATCGGGATCAAGATCCTTCAGGAATCGCTGCCAGAACAACAGGCTGCCGGTGATCGAATGGACGACGAACAGCGGTGGCTTGTTTCCGCCGCCACGGATCGCAACGATCCCTGACTCCTGCGCGCTGCTCTCGCCATTTTCAAGAAGCTGTGCCAGTTCCGCGATCGTCGGCCGTTCGAGCAGCGAGGTCAGAGGAAGGTTCTTCCCGAATTCCATCTG
>JAGVKR010000229.1 GCA_020050375.1 Planctomycetales bacterium | reverse complement strand
GGATCGGCCTCGGGAATCTCGCCGGGACCCTCGCGCAGGCCAGCTCGGCCGCGCCGGCTCCGCAGCCGCGTGCCAAGCGCGTTCTGCTCGTGTTCCTGAGCGGCGGTCTGGGGCAGCTCGATTCGTTCGATATGAAGCCCGAGGGGCCGAAGGAAATCCGCGGCGAGTTTGCGCCGATCAGCACGTCGATTCCCGGCATCCAGGTGTGCGAGCATCTGCCGCGGTTCGCGAAGCAGATGGATCAGTGGGCCCTCGTCCGCACGATGTCGCATCGCGAGTTCAATCACCTGCCGGGTTCGCACCAGGTGATGACGGGGGCGCTGGCGCCCAACACAACCGGCAGCGATCTCGACCGCGTCGCCTCGCGGCAGGACTTTCCCTGTTACGCCGCGGCGCTGGAGTATCTCCGCCCGCGGCGGGACGGCATCCCCAGCGGCGTGATGCTTCCGACGCACCTGGTCGAAGGGCCGCTCACCTGGCCAGGGCAGCACGCTGGGTGTCTCGGCCCGCAATACGACCCGTGGCAGATCAAGCAGGACCCGAACTCGCCGAACTTCCGTGAAGAGAGCCTGAGCCTGCCGAGCGGTTTCGCGCTCGATCGGGTGACGGCGCGGCGGTCGCTGTTGACCGAAATCAACGAGCAGCGCGATCGGGTCAACAAGCTCGCCGATCGCGGGCAGTTCACCGACAAGCAGCAGCTCGCGCTCGATATGCTCACCTCCGGCAAGGTGGCCCGCGCCTTCGAGATCGAACGCGAGGGAGACGAAATCCGCAATCGCTACGGCCGACACTCGTACGGCCAGTCGTTGCTGTTGGCGCGGCGGCTGTTTCAGGCCGGCGTGCCGATCGTTCAGGCCAACATGGGCCACGTGCAGACATGGGACACGCACGTCAACAATTTCCCCAATCTCAAGCACAACCTGTTGCCTCCGCTCGATCAGGGAGTGACGGCGCTGCTCGACGATTTGCGGGCAAACGGAATGCTCGATGAGACGCTGGTGATTCTGACCGGCGAGTTCGGGCGAACGCCGAAGATCTCGAATCTGCCCGGCGAGAGCATTCCCGGCCGCGACCACTGGCCCCCCGTGTTCACCGCCTGCTTCGCCGGCGCCGGCGTGCAGGGCGGTCAGGTGATCGGTCGCTCGGACGACATGGCGGCCTATCCGCTCACGCCGACGTTCTCCCTCCAGGACTTGGGCGCGACGGTTTATTCGGTGCTGGGGATCTCGCCCGAGACCGAGATTCGTGATCAGCTCGGTCGCCCGCTGCCGCTCAATCGCGGCGAAGTGATTTCGCCGCTGTTCACTGGCGTGGAAGTGTGAGCCGGTCGCTTTTCAATTGAATTGACAATTGGATTGAACGGGCAGTCGCACGCAAACTGTCGTGTTGGCTTCAGCCAACACGAGATTAGATCTCATGTGGACTGAAGTCTGCACCACGAGATTCACACGCCCTCACTCCAACACATTTTTCGGGAGCGCCACGTGGACGAGTTGATCGACCCACGCCTCGTCGGCAGGAGACAATGAGGGAATACAAGGGGCCGCATAATTGACACGGAGCGGATAGCCTCCCGATTCCCACGCGCGGTCGATCGCATTTTGCAGGTTCAGTTTCACGTCAGGGTCGCCGTCTGCCAGCGGAATTCGAATGCTCCCCAGTGGTTCGCGCAGCTTACGCAAATAGAGCTCGAACCTGGTTCGTGGCTCATCAGCGCGATTGACCGAGATCAGGTAATCGAATTCGCCCTCGAGACGAGCACGCGACTCGGGAACGGCCAGAGCACGCTTTCCTTTTCGCAACAGATCGATCTCCACGAGATGGGTCGCACTGCTTAGTGTCTCGTGCTGTTTCTGAAGATACGAATCGCGTCCGGGGCCTGCGATTTTGTTGGAAGGGCCAACGACCTCGATCACCGTCACGACGCTCAAATTGGATTGGCGATCCAGGATTTCAATATACCGTTCGCGGATCTGCACGATCGGCACTTCGACGACAATGGGCTCATCGAGCACAAGGGAAGCGGCGCGACGCGGCGCAGCGGATTCGACCGACGTCCGTTCGACGCGCAAATCGGGGATGACGTCGCGATCGCTCCCCTCGACGTAAACCTGCTCTTCGATCGATGCGACGTATCGAGGCAACAACAGCGGCTGCAACTGATCGCGAAAATAGACGATCAAGCTGCTATGCACTCCGCTCCACAATTGCGGGTGCTCCAGATAGGGATCCATTCCGGGAAAGATCATGTTGCTCGAAACCTCGATCAATCGCGACTTGTGGAAGTCGGCGCCTAGCGACATACAAGATAATGCAAGCCGCACGAATGGACAATCCGTTTCTGATTTGAAAACCCGTTGACACCGGCCTCCCATCGCCGAAGTAAATCTGAGATAATCGAGGGCCCGGTCAGGAGTCTGTTTTCAACCATTTGTGCAGAGGAAACTATGAAGTTTCAGCGGGTTCTCGGGTTCGTAATGTTGGTGTGCGGTCTGGCGAGCCTCGCGGTTTTTGGGCCTGACCGGGAACGGGCGCGGGCCTGGTCTGACGAGAAGGCGGATTCGGCCCCGGCGAAGTCCGCCGACAAGCCGACGGCCGACGCAACGCCCGGCACCTCGATCGGTCGTCGCGTGCCGAATTTCGTCGTGGCCGACGCAGCCGGCAAGCAAATCGCTCTGGCCGATTTCCACGAAAAGAATTTCATCGTGATGACGTTCATCACGTGCGCGTGTCCGATCAGCAACCAATACGTGCCGGTGCTCAACGAACTGGCCCAGAAATACGCCGACAAGGGAGTGCAGTTCGTCGCCGTCAATTCGCAGTCGGGCGACACGCCCGAGAAGATCGCAGCCCACGCCAAAGAGTTTGGTGTGGGTTTCCCCGTCCTCAGCGATCCGCAGCAGGCGGTCGCCGGAATGGTGGGGGCGACGCGGACCTGCGAGACATTCGTTCTCGATCCGCAACGCTACGTGCGATATCAGGGGCGCGTTGACGATCGCTACCAACATGCGGCGAAGCGCGACACCCCGAGCCGGCACGACCTGGCGTCAGCCATCGACGAGCTGCTCGCCGGAAAAGACGTGTCCGTCAAAACCACCGAAGTCGCCGGCTGTGCCATCGGCCGTCCGCGCCGCACCGCTCCCCCCGGCGAAATCACCTATTCGAAGCAAGTCAGTCGGATCCTTCAGGAGAAGTGTCAGGATTGCCATCATCCGAACACGGCGGCCCCCTTTTCGCTCGTCAGCTACGACGACGCCGTGAACTGGGCCGAGACGATCAAAGAAGTCGTCGTGCAGCGGCGAATGCCCCCTTGGCATGCCGATCCGCGGTTCGGGAGCTTCACCGAAGAGCGGCGGTTGTCGCAGGAAGAGATCGACACGCTGACGGCGTGGGTCAACGACGGAACCCCCGAGGGGAACCCGCAGGACGCACCGAAGCCGGTCGACTATCCGGACGGCTGGCGGATCGGTGAGCCCGACGTGGTTTTCGAGCTGCCCCGCGAAGTGACGGTTCCCGCCAAGGGGACGATTCCCTACATGTACTTCGAGACCCCCACCAACTTCAAAGAGGATATGTGGATTCAGGCCTCCGAAGCGCGGCCCGACAACCGCGCGGCGGTCCATCATATTCTGCTCTTCTACAAGATGCCCGGTGAAAAGCAGGGGAACATCCAGAAGAACTGGATCGACGGCGCGGCTCCCGGAAATATTCCGGCGCATTATCCGGACGGGATTGCGCGGCGGATTCCCGCCGGCGCGAGCCTGATCTGGCAGATGCACTACACCGCGACCGGCAAAGTCGAGAAGGATCGCTCGAAGTACGCCTTCAAGTTCGCGAAGAAGCCCCCCGAGCGCGAGGCCTTCACCGCTTGGATCGCGAACGATAAATTCCGCATTCCTCCGGGCGATCCGAATTACAAAGTCACGTCGCAGTTCACGTTCCCGAAACCGGCGTTGATCTATTCGTTCTCGCCGCACATGCACGTTCGCGGGAAGGACTTCGAGTATCTGGCGATCCTGCCCGACGGCACCCGGCAGATGCTCCTCTCGGTTCCCCAGTACGATTTCAACTGGCAGAGCGCTTACAAACTGAAAGAGCCGCTGCGCGTTCCGGCTGGCACACGCATCGAGTGCACGGCCCACTATGACAACTCGAGGGGAAATCCTGCGAACCCGAACGCCGCGAAGCCCGTTTTCTGGGGCGACCAGACGTGGGAAGAAATGATGATCGGCTACACCGATTTCGTCTGGGAAGAGCCGCGGGCGAAGGCGCAGTAGCTATGGGAATGAGGCCGTGTGGTTGACAGGCTGCCTGTTCATGGCACCTGCCAATCCTCCACCACCAATCCCGGCACCCGACGGAACTCGGCCGTATTGTGCGTGACCAGTTTGAGTCCGTTGGTGATTGCGATTGCAGCAATCATCAAGTCATTTGGACCAATCATTTTTCCCGCAGCGGCAAGACTGGCTCGTATCACCCCGTACTCCTCGGCGGCCTGGTCATCGAACGGCAACGATGCGAACTCTTGTCGCAAACGGGAAATCAAAGCCAAGTTGGCTGCGCGGCGTGGCGGCGCACTGCGTTCGGCTCCGAATCGCAGCTCACCCAGGACGACGGAGCAAAGGACCACGTCGGCCGAATGGATTTCGCTCAATCGCCGGGTGACTTCGGGGCGGTTCTGTCGCAGGTGGCAGATCCAGGCATTGCTATCGAGCAGGTAGATCACGGGAACGGATCTCTTTGTTCAAGCTCACCCTGTTCCGGTCGTTCGAAGTCTCCCTGCCAAGCTCCGGCGGTCGATGCCAGGAAATTCCGCCATTCTTCCTGTGTCGAAGGGGGATGGGGGGCGGGGTCGATCGTGACACTGACATCACGGTTGGCATCGTCCAGCCCCAGCGGAATAGAAACGTGCAAGACGCCGTCTGCCCCGACGCGCGACTTGACTATCATGCGATCCATAATGAAGATCTCCCGAAGAGAATCATATCACGCGTGGTCCACATTGTCATTGTTTTAGGAAACCGTCTGATCGGTTTTCTTCCGTGCAGCCATCACCGACAATAGCTCGAAGACCAGATTGGCGGCGAGGATCGCCGTGATCTGACTGTGGTCGTAGGGAGGCGAGACCTCCACCAGGTCGGCCCCGACCAGGTTGAGGCCGACCAAGCCGCGAATGAGCTCTAGCATCTGGTGGCTGGTGAAGCCGCCGACCTCCGGCGTTCCGGTGCCGGGAGCAAAGGCGGGGTCGACTGCATCGATGTCGAGCGTCGTGTACAAGGGGCGCGTCCCCACGCGCTGGCGGACTTCGTCGATGACCGCGCTCGGGCCAATCCGCAGGGCCTCGTCGAGCGTGATCATTCGCGCCCCGAGCCGGCGGGCGTCTTCGTAATCCTGCGGGCCGGCGGTCGGTCCGCGGATGCCGATCTGCACATAGGCCGTCGAGTCGATCAGCCCTTCTTCGATCGCCCGGCGGAAGGGAGTGCCGTGGCTGTAGCGTTGCCCGCCGAACTCGGAGTCCCACGTGTCGGGATGGGCATCGAAGTGCACAACCGCCAGCGGGCCGAACTTGGCGGCGTGCGCCCGAAGCAGAGGGAGGCTGATCGAATGGTCGCCCCCGAGCGCGACGACCCGAACGCCGGCGGCGATCACGGGGCTCACTTCGCCTTCGATCGCACGGTGTGTCGCCTGCACATCCACGGGCACCACGTTGACGTCGCCGAAGTCGACAACCCGCAGCACGTCGAAGGGGGCGACGCCGAGGGCGTTGTTGTAACCCCAGAGCAACAGCGACTGTTCGCGGATGGCGCGCGGCCCCAGCCGTGTTCCGCTGCGATACGACGTGGCTCCGTCGTAAGGAATGCCGACGATGGCGGCGTCGGCGCCGGTCAGGTCACGCGTGTGGGTCCGACGTCCGAAGGTGGCGATTCCCTGGTAAGGCTGCTCGGCGAAGGGTGAGTCGGACATGCGAGGGCTCGGGGCGTTTCTTCGAGAGGGAAGGCGGATTGCGCCGGGGTCGGTTCAGGGGGCTCACGCCCCCCGCTCGCCGGAGG
>JAGVKR010000141.1 GCA_020050375.1 Planctomycetales bacterium | reverse complement strand
GAGCCCCCCCTCCCCCACCGCCACGGGCGAAGAGGTCTTGCGCAGGGAGCAACAGCGACAACGTGACTACCAAAGCCGCACGGGCCAGTCGACGACGATCGGTCGGACGCATCATGAACCTCTCTTGCCAGGGATGGAGATCAATGCGGGAATGTAAGGCTGCGATTCATTCTGCGGGGGCAGGCGCGCGCCGTTTGACAACGATCGGGTCAATGTCGTCCGAGATTTCGCCGCCAACAACGCGATCGCGCGAGGACCACGTCATCGTCGATGCGTCGACTTTTCCGATGATGTTCGTCGCCGACGAGACTTCGCCGTCATTCGACACGCCGCGCGATTTGAGAATCCATTCGTCACCGAGTTGCGTCCAGAGCGCTTCGCTGTAACCACCTGCGGAATCGAACGTCCACGATTTGATCTGCCGCGACAGAGGGTCCCACCCGATCCGGGTCGAACCGTTGACGGCAACTCGCCCGCCGATCCGAGCGGTGAATTCCTGCAGCAGATAATTCTCGTTGTCGGCCCATTTGCAGGAGGTGACGATCAGCGCATCGGGGCTTTCGTCGACCCATTCGCCGACCAGCCACTCCAGAGGCAACAAACGTTCGTGATTCGTCGGGGGCGCCGACTCGGTCGGATAGTCGCGCGTGCGAGCCAGCAGCCACTGGTCTCCGTGCTTGACGTGCAAGGCGATGTATTTGCTGATCTCGGTTGCCGCCTGGGGATTGGCCGTCGCTTCGACGACCCCTTCCTCAAGGGCGATGTTGGCGGCGATCGGCCGCACGGCTTCCACGACGATTTTGACACGGGCCTTGGGGAGTTCTTTGAAGACGCTGGTGAAGTGCTGCTCGATGGCTTCGCGCCCCATCAGGATATGACCGTCTTCGTCGATGTATTCTCCGTCGGGTGTATAGCCGGCGGCAATCGCCTTGGCATTGCCGGCGTTGTAGGCGGCCGCAAACGCCTCCGCCGACTTCTTCACGATCGCTTCCACCGATTCGTCGGCTTTTGGAGCAACGATCGCTTTAGTGCCGGGCTTGATGAGCGCCTTGGGCGGCGCCGCCTTGGGGACCGGCTTCTTCGTTTCGGTTTGCGCTTCCATCGATGCGACCGTCAAGCCAACGAGACTGACGGCAACCAGGAGCAGGAGCAGATGTTTCGCAAGCGGCATGACTGTATCCCCGTTTTCAAGTAGAAGGGCAGAGCGATTCGCGGAAATTTGAGAAGGGACTTTCAGGGATCGTCGCAAATTCCCGGTCACCGGGCAAGTCACGCGCCGGCCCGATTTCGTGCCATCGAAGCACGTGCGGGCGATTCATTGCCCAGCGTGACGGTTGCAGCACGAATTCGCAAATTCCGACGGCGAACCGTTCGGCAATTCCGCACAATCGGCACCAATCCCCTGCCAGATCTCAACGAATCTGCCGAAGAAACTCGCCTTGTCGCCGGCAACAACAGTGATATCCTGCAACCGTCCCGACCGCCGGCCGGGCGACACTTCGCATCGGCATTTCGCCCTTTGATTTGTGGTCGTCGGCCATTCAGGCTGACGCCGGATCGTCCATCCGGTTCGCTTGCTGTTTCACATCTCCATTCCGCTTTCGATCACGGAAAGGCCACTCATGGACCCCGCCCGGCAGGCTGCCAGCAAAGCGTTTTCGCTCGTCGAGGAATTCAAGAACTTCGCCTTCAAAGGGAACGTCGTCGATCTTGCCGTCGGCGTGATCATCGGCGGGGCGTTCGGCAAGATCGTCGATTCGCTCGTCAAGCAGGTCATCATGCCGCTGATCAGCATCGTCATCCCTTCGGAGAAGGGGTACACCGAGTGGGCCCCGATGATCGGGGGGAAGGAGATCCCCATCGGACTGTTCCTGGGGGAAGTCGTCAATTTCCTGGTCGTCGCCCTGGCGCTCTACATTTTTATCGTGAAGTTTCTCGGAGTCATTCTGAAATCGAAGAAGGATGCGGCTCCACCTCCTCCCACGAAAGATCAGGAACTGCTGATGGAAATTCGTGACCTGCTGAAGAAGAGCGCCGCGTGAGCCGGCTCGGGCGCTCGGGCTGCGTCGGCAGACGCGCCGCGGCGTGATACAATTCGCCCGCGACAGGCACTGGTGACGAGCGCTCACACATTGGTCGGAATGACACTGGATCGGTATGAACAACCTGAATCGGGATGAAATCGGCGACATCTATGACGTCGGCGCCTGGGGGGCCGGGTACTTCGAAATCGGCCCGCGCGGGAACCTGCTGGTCCGTCCCGAGCGCGGCGACCCCCGCTATGCCGACCTGAAGGAGATCGTCGATTACCTGATCCAGCAGCGCAAGGTGCGACCGCCGCTGCTGCTCCGATTCCCGCAGTTGCTCGAAAATCAATTGAAGCGACTGCACTCGGCGTATGAAGATGCGGCGCGCGAGTTCAAATACGGCGGCAAGCACTTCCCCGTTTTCCCGATGAAGGTCAATCCGCGGCGGGAAGTCGTCGAAGAGTTTCTGCGCTCCAGCCAGAAAATTCCGTGCGGCCTGGAGGCTGGCTCGAAGGCCGAATTGTACGCCGCACTGGCGCTCGAACGCCCCCGCGACTCGCTGCTGGTCTGCAATGGATTCAAGGACGAGGCTTTCATCAACCTGGCGCTATTGGGGGCGCATTGCGGGCAGCGGGTGGTGATTGTTGTCGAGAAGCTCAACGAATTGCAGATCGTCATCCGCCGGGCCCGCGAAACCGGCGTCCGCCCGTGGATCGGGCTGCGGGCCAAGCTCTATTCACGCGGCTCGGGCAAGTGGGCCTCGTCGGGGGGCGAAGCGGCCAAGTTCGGGTTGACCACGTCTGAGATCCTCGAATGTGTGCGTCTCTTGCGCGAAGCGGGCATGCTCGACACGCTCAAGCTTTTGCACTTTCACATCGGTTCGCAGATCACCGACATCAAGCGCGTCAAGAACGCCATGAAAGAGGCGGCTCGCGTCTACTGCAAGATCAGGCAGCTTGGGGCCGACGTCGAGTTCCTCGACATCGGCGGCGGGATGGGGGTCGATTACGACGGCTCGAAGACGATGTTCGAAGCCTCGATCAATTACAGCATGCAGGAGTTCGCCAACGACGTCGTTTATATGATTCGCTCGGTCTGCGACGACGAAAACGTGCCGCACCCCAATCTCGTCACCGAAAGCGGCCGAGTGATGACGGCCTATCACGCCGTTTGCATCATGTCGATCCGCGACGAGATCGAAACCTTCGCCGACGACCTTCCGCAGGTCACTGTTGACGGGGACGATCCGCAGGTCATCACCGAGCTCAAAGAGCTCTACGACGGAATCAACAACAAGAACTACCGCGAATACTACCACGACGCCCTCGAGCACAAAGACGAATTGCACACGCAGTTCAACCTGGGTCTCGTCAGCCTCGAAGACCGGGCCAAGGGAGAAGTCCTCTTCTGGGAAACGTGCGCGCGGGCCTTCAAGCTTTCGCTGTCGGCGAAAGTTCCCGAAGAGGAGTTCGAGGGGCTCCGGCGGATCCTGGCTTCGAAATACCTCTGCAACTTCTCGGTGTTTCGCTCGGCGCCCGACAGTTGGGCGATCGGACAGTTGTTTCCCGTGATGCCGATCCATCGCCTCAACGAGACTCCTTCCGATTTCGCAACGCTGGTCGACGTGACCTGCGATTCGGACGGAAAGATCGACCGCTTCGTCGATCTCAAAGACGTCAAAGAGGTGTTGGAGCTGCATCCTTTTCGCGAAGATCAGCCGTACTATCTGGCGATGTTCCTGGTGGGGGCCTATCAGGAAGTCATGGGGAGCTACCACAATCTTTTCGGGCAGACGAACGAGGCGCAGGTCGTGATCGACAACGACGGGCGCTTCCACGTCACGAAGATCGTCGCCGGCAGCACGGTCGCCGACATGCTGGAATTTGCCCGCTACGACCCCGCCCAGTTGCACGAACGTTTCGAGCGGCAACTGGCGGCTCGCGTCAGCGCCGGAACGTTGTCGGCCGAAGTCGCAAAAAAACTCGCCGCCGAATACCTCG
>JAGVKR010000838.1 GCA_020050375.1 Planctomycetales bacterium | reverse complement strand
CCACGCTCGTTCCCTGACCCCTTCGTCCCAATTCACCGGCGGCAGTCCTCCGCCCACTTCGCCTGCCCGACGACAATGGTGCGCAATGTGGGCTAGCCGACCTTGAAGTCGGAAAGCCGCGAAAGGTGGTCCTCCGTGATCGCCGGGTGGATGCGTGGACTCGATACCCGGAAGGGCCGATTGGTGCTGTCTGGATGGTCCGCCGCGGCGATCAGCAGGTGGACGTGTTTTCCGTGACCTGTCCGCATTTGGGATGTCCGGTCGAACACCTCGCGACCGAACAGAAGTTTTTCTGCCCCTGCCACGAAGGCCTCTACGACGAGGACGGCGGGATTGTCAGCGGGCCGCAGCAGCGAGGGCTCGATCGGCTCGAGACGCGGATCGAAACGGTCAACGGCGAGGCTTGGGTCGGCGTCGTATTCGAGCGGTTCGAATTGGGCACTCAGGAAAAGGTCTCCCTTGGCTAAACTCCGCGATTGGATCGACGAACGCACCGGCTATCGTCATCTACTGCATGCGCTCGTCCTGCTGAATTTTCCGGTCGGCCGGGGAGCGCGGTGGCGCTATGTCTGGGGCGGTTCGCTGGCGCTGATGTTCGTCGTCGAATTGATCACCGGCACGCTGCTGATGACCGTCTACAGTCCGTCCGAAGCGGCTGCCTGGGGAAGCGTGCAGTACCTCGAAACCGCATCCATCTGGGGCGGATTCATCCGCGGCGTGCATCATTACACGTCGCACATGATGCTGGTCGTCATCCTCTTGCACGGCCTGTCGGTGATCGTCACGGCCGGCTATCGCCGGCCAAAGGAGTTCACCTACTGGACCGGCCTGTTACTGGCCGGCCTCGTGCTGGCACTGGCCGTCAGCGGGAATCCGCTCCCGTGGGATCAAAAGGGATATTGGGCGTACCAGATCGAAACCGGCATCGCCGGCACGATGCCGCTGATTGGATCGGCTCTGAAGACGATGCTCGTGGGGGGGAGCGAATTCGGCAACCTGACACTGACCCGTCTGTATACGTTGCACGTGGTTGTGTTGCCGGTGCTGGCCATGCTGTTGCTGATCGTGCATGTCGCGTTGATGCGACGCGAAAAACTGCGGTTGATGCGAACGCTGGCGATCCAGACGACCGTCGACCGGTTGGTCGCGGGAGAGACGGCCGGCGGGTTGGAGCCGTATTGGCCGTTTCAAACGACACGAAACCTGTTCGTGTTCGCGCTGCTCATGACGTTGGTCGTGGTGCAGGTGGTCGCGTACCCGAGGTTGCGCGAACGGGGACTCGCGAGCGACACCGGGAACTGGGAGTTCGACCTGCCCGTCGCCGAAATCAGCCTGCAGGCTCCGGCCGACAGGGACATTCCCTACACGGCCCGGCCGGAATGGTTCGTCCGATTCCTGTTCGAGTTGCGGCACAGGGTCGACAAACGGCAGGAAGTGCTGGTCACGGGAGCCCTGCCACTGGCCGTGCTGGGCGTGCTTCTCGTCCTGCCATTTTTCGAGAAGATCCTGGGACGCACGCTTGGATACGGCCTGGCGGTCGTCTTGTCACTGGCGGGAATTGCGGGGGCCGTCTACCTGACCTATGCCGGCTACGAGCGCGATCGCCTCGACGGAGAATTCCAGCAAGCCCGCCAACGGGAGTTGAACTACGCCGGCCGGGCCTTGTGGCTGGCCCGGCACAACGGCATTCCACCCGAGGGGCCGGTGGCGCTGCTGCACAATGATGCCAAAGCCAAGGGACCGCTCCTGTTTTCCGCCCACTGCGCCACCTGCCACACTTGGAACGGCCACGACGGCACCGGTCGCGTCACGATGGAGGTTGTCCAGGGACGCAAGCAGCCGTTCACTCCCACCGCAGCCGATTTGGCGGGTTTCGGCACACGCGACTGGATCGCTGAATTTCTCGCCCGGCCGAATGACGACCGGTTCTTCGGTCATACCGACCGGGCGAAAGGGGGTGAGCGATTGAAGAACGGTGAAATGGCCAAATGGGCTGCCGAGAACCTCGCTCCTGAAGGGCCGGTGACCACGGTGCAGCTGAAGGCGGTCGCCGCACTGCTGGCCCGCGAGGCTGATCGCCGTGACGCCGCACCGATCGACGCCAAAGAGATCGAGCTCGGGGTGGCGGCCTTCAATGGCGATCTGACCGACGAGAAGAACGAGCCGATCGAGTACGCCCAGTGTTTACAATGCCACAGCCTGAAGGCGGGTGATCCGGATGGATTAGGCTCGAGCGGGATTTCCCCGGCCCCCGATCTGAATGGCTACGGTTCGAAGCGCTGGCTGAGAGACTTTTTGCGCAATCCGGGCGACAAGCGGTTCTACGGCAAGAAGAATATCATGCCGGCCTTCGACGACTCGCGCCTGTCCGAACGCGACTTGGACCTGCTGGTGGATTGGATGCGCGGCGAGTGGCAGCGGCCCGTAACAGACTGACGCCCAACCGGGCGGAAATCATCTGCCTTCGGGCCTCTCATCGCGGGTCGTGCGGCGCGGCAGCGGCTTCGACGGGGCCCGATGGTTCCGGTTCAAACCAGCGATGCCGCATCCAGCGCAGCAGGATGTCGAGGTCTTTGTCCGACATCCGGTCCTTGTAAGACGGCATGGCGTTGCGTTTGCCGTAATGCTGTTCGGCACCGGGGTTGAGCAGGAAGTCGCGGAGCCACTCTTCCGAGGCGTACCCCGTCAGCTCGGGAGCAGCGGCCAGGCCCGACGTTCCCAGGGGAGTTCCGTCAATCTTCATCTCATGGCAGCCCAGACATGTCGTTTCGACCGAGTCCGAACCCAACTCGAAAAAATCGCGGCCCTGTTTGACGAGCTCGGGGTCGGGGGGCTT
>JAGVKR010000755.1 GCA_020050375.1 Planctomycetales bacterium | reverse complement strand
CCGGCGCCCCCCGCGAAGTACGTCTCGTCCGAAGGGATCACGCTGCACTACGTCGCCCGGGAACAGGACTGGTTCGTTCTGCCCCGCCGATCGCAGGTTCATGCGGGGGATTTTCTGGCCGTTCCCGATCCCTTCGAGTGCGCACTGGAATTCGAGGAAGGCCGAGGTCTGTTGACGCTCCCCGGCGGCACGACCATCCGCTGGCTGGGGGCCCAGGAGACGGCGCCGACGGCCATCGAGTTGCGCCGCGGCAGAGTTGTGCTCAAGGCCACGACCATCGCGAACGACAACGAAACTCCATTGCACGTCGCGGTGAAGACTCTCGGCGATTTGTGGCAGATCAGTCTGCAGCCTGGGACCACCGGAGGGATCGACGTCGTCCCAGGCGAGCCGACCGCTTTCGAGCAGGAGTCGGCGAGGAATAGTTGCACGGGCGGAATCTATATTGTGAACGGCCGGGCGAACCTCGTCGATCCGTCCGGTCGGACGATCGAGATCAAAGGTCCGGGCTGGATCAAATTGCCTGTCAAGCTTCCAACCGAGTCGGGAGACGAGACGCCGCTGGAGCGCAGTCCGCCTCTTTCCGAACTGCCGAAGTGGATGGGGCCGCACACGCTCAGTCAGGCCAGCCGTCAGTCGCAATCGGCCAAGATGTTCGAGAAAGGTTTCAAGCTCGACGAAGCCGTGAGCCTGTCATTGCCGGCGGTCGCCGCCGATCCGAATCCGATCCTCTCGAAGATGGCCACCGACACCCTGGGGCTGATCGAGGCTTACGGCCCGTTGATCAATGTTTTGCAGCGAACGATCCACGACGAAGCCCGCAAGGCAGCCATTTCTGCATTGCGGATGTGGCTTCCCCGCAGTCCTGAAAATCGTGACCTGCTCAAGAACGAATTGGCCCAGACCTATCTCCCCGAAGACGCTGACGTGGTCTATCGACTGCTGTGGGGTTTCAATCAGGAAGACGCCCGGGATAAAGCCAGGTCGCAGCAATTGCTCGATTGGATGGGACACCCCACCGAGGTCTCCATCCGCGAACTGGCCTTCACCCAGGTGTATCGCCTGACCGGCAAGACGTACCATTATCGCGCCAGCACGAAACAGGCGCAGGAATTCCAGCAGTCCCTGAAGAGCTGGAACCAGCACCTCCATCGGGACGGGTCGCTGCTGCCACCTCTCAAGGACGATGCGGGGAAGTGACGCCGGGCAGCCAGGCATCATCGACGGCGCCGCAGGCGCTCACTGACGTCGGCATTCATTGACCGATCAGTAGTCGCCGGTTCCGCCTTGCTACGCACGGAAACTTCCGGCTGTTAGAATGTGCGGGCGACGATCAGGCCCACCCGTTTTCACCGCATCGAGGAGGAGAACCATGAGATCCGTGCTGGCATTTTCGTTGGCGGGGCTGCTGCTCGCCGGCGCAACCACGTTGGCCGAAGAGGCGAAAGTGGCCAAAGAAGGGGAAAAGGCCCCCGAGTTCAAGCTCAAGGGCTCCGATGGCAAGGAATATTCGCTCAAGCAGTTTGCCGGCAAGCAGGCGGTCGTCATCGCCTGGTTCCCCAAGGCATTCACGAGCGGATGCACCAAGGAGTGCATCTCGATGCGCGAGAATGGCGAAGAGATCCGCAAGTACGATGTCGCCTACTTCACCGCGAGTTGCGATCAACCGGAAAAGAACACCGAGTTCGCCAAATCGCTTTTGCTCGACTACCCGATTTTGAGCGACCCGGACCGGAAGACGGCCAAGGCCTACGGTCTTGTCGAGAAAGACACCGACAACGCCAAACGCTGGACTTTTTACATCGACAAGGATGGCGTGATCCGGCACATCGACAAGATGGTCAACACGCCGTCGCACGGCAAAGACATCGCGAAGAAGCTCGACGAGCTGGGAATCCCGAAGAAGAACTAGGTTTGAGGCCCGAATAGGATTCCAGCAGCCTGGCGGCGGCACGTCGCCAGGCTGTTGCGATTTGGGCGGGATTGTTTAACCCCGAGCCAGCGGCGAGATGCCGTTCGGGTCGCCGATGGCTCCCGGTTAAACGAATTGGCCATCCGGAGTGTTAAACGGAGGCTCCGCCTGCGGGAATCAAGTGGAAGACCAACACCATGTGGACCCGACTCAGGCACATTCTGGAGATGATTCGCTTCAGCCACACGCTGTTCGCGCTTCCGTTCGCGCTGTTGGCGGCGTGTCTGGCCTGGCGGCAGAACCTGCGCGAGCAGATCCCCTTCCGCCTGCAGGAGTTGTTGGGAATTCTGTTGTGCATGGTGTTCGCGCGCTCGACGGCGATGGCGTTCAACCGGCTCGTCGATCGACGGCTCGACGCCGAGAATCCACGAACCGCAAACCGTCATCTCCCGGCGGGGATCCTCAGCGTGGGCAGCGTCGTCGCTTTTTGCCTGATTGGAACGGTTGCATTCATCGCGTCGACGCTCCTCTTTCTGCCCAATCGCTGGCCGCTGCACCTCTCTCTGCCGCTGCTGGCGTTTTTGTGCGGATACTCTTACGCCAAGCGGTTTACGGCGCTGTGCCATTACTGGCTGGGGGGGGCGCTGATGCTCTCGCCGATCGCGACCTGGATCGCCATTCGCGGCGAACTGGCCTGGCCGCCGGTGCTGCTCGGGTTGGTGATTTTTTTCTGGATCGGCGGTTTCGACATCATCTACGCCTGCCAGGACGCCGAGTTCGACCAGCGTCGCCGCCTGCACAGCATTCCCGCCCGAGTCGGGATCCCCGCGTCCCTCAAACTCGCCCTGATGAGTCACATTTTCATGCTGGCTTGCCTCTTCGCGCTCTGGCGCACGGCCGAGCTCGGGCCGATCTTTCTGGCCGGGATCATCGCCGTGGCGCTGCTCCTGGCTTTCGAGCACTGGCTCGTCCGCCCCGACGATCTGACACGCGTCAACCTGGCGTTCTTTCACGTCAATGCCGTGATCAGCGTGGGGTTGTTGCTGGTGGGGCTGGCCGATTTATGGCTGGGCGTGTCGCGAGGCGCGCCGCTACAATAAGACGGCGGGCTTGTGCGGATGCGATCGAGGCGAATTGATATGGCAACCAAAACTCTGCTGACCGCTGAAGAGTACCTGCAAATCTCCGACCGGGGGCCAAGCGAACTGGTTCGGGGTGAGGTGACCGAAATGAGTCCACCGAGCTACAGGCACGGAGTGGTTTGCGTCAATGTGGGGGTCGTGCTGAAACTCTGGGCTCGCGCGAACAATGCCGGATCAGTCGCCGGTAACGATGCCGGCGTCGTGACGGAACGTAATCCGGATACAGTTCGCGGTGCCGACGTGCAATTCATCAGTCGAGCCCGACTCCCAGAGGGCTACCCCGAGGAAGGCTATCCGGCTGTTCCGCCCGACCTTGCCGTCGAAGTGCTCTCTCCCAATGATCGCTGGGCGGAAGTCGTGCTGAAAGTCGACGAGTATCTGGCAGCGGGAGTGCTGGAAGTCTGGCTAGTGGACCCGCAGAACGAGTTTGTCGAAGTGCGTCGATCGGACCGGTCTCCCGTCCGATTCGAATGCGACGAACTCCTAATAAGCGAAGCGGTGCTCCCCGGCTTTCAATGTCTGGTTCGAGAATTCTTCGCACGTGATTGACGATATTTTGAATGTTCGAGGCGAATTGACATGGCGGATTGCTCGATACGATCGCGATGGCGAATTGACCAGCGAAACCGTCTTACCCGGGTTCCGGTGTCGAGTCGCTGACTTTTTTCCAAAGCGGTGAAGGCGACTGCGGCCCGGCTCCTGGGGTGTTTAGTTCTTCTGCTTTTCACGCGATCGATTATGACAGGTTTGCCCTTAGACTCCCGCCTCCGCGACATCGCCGACAAGATCGAATTCGGCCAGCGCGTCTCCTACGACGATGGCGTTTATCTCGCCGAGAAGGTCGATGTCCTCACGCTCGGCCGGCTGGCGAACCTCGTTCGTGAACGGAAGAACGGGAACTACGCGTACTACAACACGAATGTCCATCTCAACCCAACCAACGTCTGCGTTTATCGCTGCGTGTTCTGCGCGTTCCGGTCGGATCTGAAGACTCCCAAAGCCTACACGTTCGACGGCGACATGATTCGCGAACGCGTCGCCGAAGCCAGGACGATGGGAGCCACCGAAATCCACGTCGTGGGAGGTCTGCACCACCAGAAGCCGTTCGAGTGGTACGTCGACGTCGTCCGCACGATCCACGACGCCTGGCCCGACCTGCACATCAAGGCGTGGACCGCGGTCGAGATCAACTGGTTCAGCTTCCTCACCAAAAAGCCGGTCCGCTGGGTGCTCGAGCAGATGGTTGAAGCGGGGCTGGGGAGCATGCCTGGCGGAGGCGCCGAAATCTTCCATCCCGAGATCCGCGATCGCATCTGCGAGCACAAGGCCGACGCGCAAAACTGGCTCGACATCCATCGCACCGCCCATGAGTTAGGGCTGCGGACCAATGCCACGATGCTCTACGGGCACATCGAAAAGCCGTGGCATCGCGTCGATCATCTCTGCCGGCTGCGCGACCTGCAGGACCAGACCGGCGGATTCCAGACGTTCATTCCGCTGGCGTTTCATCCCGAAAACACGGGGCTCGACCACATCCCCAAGCCGTCCGGGCTCACCGATCTTTCGGTGATGGCCCTGGCGCGAATCATGCTCGACAACTTCGACCACATCAAAGCCTACTGGATCATGCTGGGAGAAAAGGTGGCCCAGGTCGCGCTCAGCTTCGGGGCCGACGACCTCGACGGCACGGTGATTCATGAGCTGATCTATCACGATGCCGGCGCCAAGACCCCCGAAGGGCTGACGGTCGATCAGCTTCACCGCATGATCAAAGAAGCCGGTCGCGTGCCGGTTGAGCGCGACACGCTCTATCGCCGGGTGATCCGCGACGGAAACGGCGCGCAGTGGCGGATCGGCGAGCCGATTCGCTCGCTCGTTCCGGTGTGATCATTGCCGGTGGCCGCCAAGACGCGCGCGTCGCGCTCTACGCCATTGACGGAAGAAAACTCGGCTTTCGAGAATTCGCGGCTCGAGCGCCGTTTTCCTCAGCCGCTCGCCTCAGCCCGCCTCTTTCTATTGCTCCTCACCAGGCCGCGAGATTCAGGCATTCGGCGCACGTCCATCTGAGTTCCGATCGAGCGGTGTTGACAATGAATTGATACATTTGTATACTATAAGTTCGTGCCCGTTTCTCTCGCGGGGTCGGCGCAGATCGCTCGATGCCAGCTTGGCTCGACATTTGCGCCGTGAAGGGCGTCGCGCGCCCCAGTTCTGCTCGTCGTGACTCTCAAGAACGGGATTCGAAATCCGACAACTGCATCGGTTTTTGAATTGTGCCCCGGTTTCCTTCGAATCGTTCGTGAATCGCCGTTCTCAAAAATGTGCAATTGCACACATTTTTAAGATGGGCCGCGCATCCCATTCGTTCAGCCAGACGCCCAACCGCTTGCAACGCACAGCACTGACGCGGTAGCATGCAACGCAACCCTTGCCGAAAGGTGCTCGCATGTCGGATGTATTGCCACGCACGACCAACCGCCCGTTGAAATTCGACCACGGCGAAGCGCTGGGTATGAGCCATCGCTGGCACAAAGGGCAATATTGCTCGATCCTGACGAAAGCCGGGATTGTGGGCTGCGGCATTTACGGCCTGGAAATCCCCGCCGAATTCGATCAGGCGATCGCCATCGCGCGGGGGACGCCGGCCAACCCGCTCGTCGAGCCCGAGGATCTCCTGCCGGCAAAAATTGTCGGGATGACCCCCAGGGCCGAATCGTTCGGAATCAAAATTGGCATGACCGGCCGCGAAGCCGTCGAGTTGATGCTGCAAGCCGGCGGCGATTGATCGAGGCGTGTCCGACTCCCCCGCACTCGCAGAAAGAACACTGACGATCATGAGCACAGCAGCCGCAATTCAGGCCCCCATCGGCGTCCAGGGACTCGACCACGTCACGCTCATCGTCGATGATCTCGAACGGAGCGCCGCGTTCTACGTCGACCTTCTGGGAATGCAGCGGGTCGAACGACCCGATTTCGGGTTTCCGGGGCTGTGGTTCGAGGCGGGCGAGACGCAGATCCATTTGATTTTGAGCGACGAGAAATCCGGACCGGCCGGCCTCCCCGATGCCCCCCCGCAGGCCCCGGCGGGCCGCGTGTTCCATTTCGCGTTTCAAGTGGCCGATTGCCCGGCGGCCATCAAGCGGCTGAAAGCGGCCGGTATTCGCATTCGCGGTGCAGGAATCCGCCCCGACGGGTTCCACCAGACGTGGTTTTACGACCCGGATGGCCACATCGTCGAGCTCTTCTCCAAGGCTTGAGCCTCTCGGCGGTGGCGTTCAAGGACGACCGGCGTCGGCCGGCCTGGCCGGCAGAATCGGGTCTGTTGGCACAATCGGTCGCCTGTTGGTCGTTCCTCGCGCAAATCGTGCGAACGAGCGAGTAGGAGGCGTTCATCGACCTCGAAGCGATCGGTGTCAGAAACCCCCTCCGGAAAGACCAGCCGCGCCGATTCTGCCGAGAGGGCTGGATTCCGGTCTTTCCTGAGTCGTATACTGGACGATACTCTCCCATTGGGAAACTCACCGGAGCAGATCATCTCCAGTTCGGTGCCAACAATGACGAAGAACATGATTTTCGGGTCGGTCGCCGTGGCCGGACTCGTGATACTGGTTTCGATTCTGGACATGACGCTGAAGTTCCCCTTCGGCGGCTACAGCATCACGACAGACATTTTGTTTCTGGTGGGGGCGGTCATCGTCCTCTACATGGGCTGGGAAACTTATCGAGAGATCTGACAGCCGCGCCAACGTCGTGCGCCCGCCGCGCGGCAGCCAGGAAGGCGAATCGTCGTCTGCGGAGAATTACCGTTTCGTCTGGCTGAAAAGAGGTTGGCTGTGAACAAAACCGGTCTGTGTCTGACATCGCTCGTCGCGGCCATTCCCGGCGCGTGGCTGGCGGTGCTGATGGTCATGGCGTTCCTCTCGGCCGGCGCCGGCGGCTGGTCGGTGACAGTCAAGGGGCTGGCCGGGATGCTGCTGCTCATCGGCGGGGTTCTGGCCGTGATGCCGATCGGCATTCTGTTGTTTGCCGGACCGAAAGCCGAAAAACCGGCCAAACAGAAAGACAAACCGTCGAAAGCCAAGGCAGACGACGCCGAACCACAGGCCGCCGCGATTGTCGACGACGACGGCTTCGAGAGCGCCGATGCCACGTTCGAAGTCGATCAGGATCCGCGCGATTCCGAAGAGTTTGTCGAAACGATCGGTCAGCCCGCCGTGGAAGCTCTTTCGGACGAATTCGATCTGGGCGCCGATTTTGAGCTCGACAGCGTCGAAGAAGTCGAACCGAAGCCGAAGAAGCGCAAGTGACGCTGGCCGCAGGGCCTTCCTCAAGCCCCGTGTCTCACGCCTCAAGCCGACTCCCGTCAACTGCTCGCGCTCCGATAACTGCGGAGCGCCCGGTGAAACACCAGGCGCGAGCCGTAGAGCCCGACGATCGCCGCGATTGCGCTGATCGCCGTGATCCACGACGGATCGAGCGTCTTGCCCACAACGACCTCGGCCGGGACGGTGACGACCAGCAGAATCGGCAGGACGTACGAAAAGGTCATTCGCAATAATTCGCCCGCGGGCGACCCGCCATAGATGTTGCGCGGGTAACGGGCAAAGATCGTGATGTAGAACCAGAACTCGTACAGGCCCTGGTTTCGTCCGAACCAGATGCTCGTGCTCGCCAGGACGACCATCAGGCTGTAGAAGAACGCGACCCCCGTCAGAATCAGCCCGACGTACATCACCACGTCGACGGCGCTGACCGGTCGGCCGATTTCACCGAGCGCGTACCCGAGCAGCGCCACCGGCAGCACGAGATGGCACAAGGCCCCCAGGTCGAGCTTCTCGAACGACACGAGAAACTGCGTGTCGATCGGCTTGAGCAGCGCAAAGTCGAGATTGCCCGTGCGAATCAGCTCGCTGAAATTGGCGCAGTTCGGCATGAAGAACGCCTCGATCAGCGTGTTGATGATCATCCCCGTCGCCATGAAGGCGAAGTATTCCATCCGGTTCCAGCCGTTGACACTGGGGACGTTGCCGAAGATCAGGCTGAAGAACACCAGTTGCGCGCAGAACCAGAAGGCGTTGGTGATGACTTCAATCAGGAAGTTGCCCCGGAACGCCATTTCCCGGATCAGCGAGTTGCGGAGAAACATCCACAACACCCGGCCGTAATGTGGCTGCGGCGCACGCGATGACGCGACGGCTGTGCTCATGACGCCTGGTGTCAGTTGAGATACGTGACGGCGCGATCCCCTTCGGCGACGTGCCCGATCACGTGTGTGGCCACCTGCATGTCTTCGAGCCGCTGCTGCACTTCGTCGAGCGATCGTTCGCGGACGACGAGGACGAAGCCGATCCCCATATTGAACACGCGGAACATCTCTTCCCGATCGATGTTCCCCAGCCGCTTGACCCAGTCGAACACCGGG
>JAGVKR010000287.1 GCA_020050375.1 Planctomycetales bacterium | reverse complement strand
GCGGGCGCGTTCGCCGTCGAGCTCACCGCTTTGCAGTTTGGCGCTGACCAGTCTCCATGCGGCGTTCGCGACGGCGGGAATAGTTTTCTCGTGCGAGACCGCCTGAAACATTCCGCGCAGGATTTCAGGGCTTGTCCGCGGATTGGTCAGGGTCAATTCGACGATCCGCGTGGCCAGCTCCCATCCGGCTGTGCCGCGCAGCGTTTCGTTTTGCTTCAAAAACTCGACGGCACCTGCCGGATGCCGCTCCTGATAGGGGCGCAGGCTCTGCCAGGCGATGCGCATCATGAGCGGATCTTCGGGACTCTTGTTGAGCGCCTTGGCGACTTCCCCGTCGTAAGAAACGTAAGTTCGACCGGCCCGTGCCAGTTGACCGACCAGGATCAACGCTTGAAGCCGGACGTCGGGCGAATCGTCTTCCAACCCCGCAAAGACAATTTCTGCATACGCTGTTTCCAGAAGCTGAGATCCGGACGGCTCACGGACTGACGGAAACGAATGGAGACCGGCCAATCGCATGCTCCAGGCTCGGATCCAGTCTTCCTTCGAGCGCAACAGCTTGCGGGGTATGTCCCACTCCTGTTTGTGTTGACGCAGATCACAGCCGGCCATGGCGAACATCGCATGGCGCTTCTGCTTGGGCAAAGCCTTCGGATTGGTCACGAGTGTCAGCAGCCGTGAAACGATCGAAGCGGTGTTCCTTTCCGAAAGCAGACGCTGCGCCACGTCGCGAAAATAGACATTGGGACTTCCAAGCCGCGCGATCAACTGTTCGTCGGTCTCTTTGCTCAAATCAACCGCCGGCGCCCGCGGCGCGTCTTTGTACCGGACGCGGTACAGTCGCCCTTTGCCGCGTTCGACCTCGTTGGGGTAGCGACGGGCGTCCTGATAACAGTGGAACTGGTCGTACCAGTCGAGGACGTACAGACAGCCGTCGGGGCCGGTTTTCTGCGCGACAGGCATGAACCAGGCGTCTTTGGCCGAGAGGAAGTCGGGTTCGCCTGTGGCGAAATACGTGCTGCCGTCGCGCTGCAGCTTGTCGACGTTGATGCAGTTGCCGTGGATGTTCCCCATGTACAGCTTTTCGCGGTATTGCTCCGGATAAGCGTCGCTGTCGAAGAACGTGAGGCCGCAGTACGCCGCTTTCTGGTGCTTGTGCTTGACGATCGATTCGATCTTCCACGTGTTCGGGGGATAGGCGCCCGCCTGCCGGTGGTAGTAGCCCGTCTCGACAATGTGCCAGAGGTGGTCGATGACGCAGGCTGAGATGAACGCGCTCCCCTCGTTGTCGAAGGCGATCCCCCACGGGTTGCTCGTTCCCTCGGCGAAGACCTGGAATTCGCGCGTTCGCGGATGAATGCGGAACATGGCGACGGTGAACTGCCAGCCATCGGGTTTTGTTTTCGCGAGAGGCGAACCCTCGGGGTATTTGACGTGGCTGCGGTTGAAGACACCATTGAGGCCGTACAGCCAGCCGTCGGGGCCCCAGGTGAGGGAGTTCGGCAATTCGTGCGTGTCGGTCCGGCCGAAGCCGGTGACAACCACTTCCTGCTTGTCGGCTTTGCCGTCGCCATCGGTATCCTGCACGAAGAGGAGGTCGGGAGCGTTGGCCACCCACACCCCGCCGTGCCCCACGGCGATGCCGGAGGGAATATTGAGCCCTTCCATGAAGACCGTGACCTTGTCGACGCGGCCGTCACGGTCGGTGTCTTCGAGGATCTTGACCCGGTCGCGCCCCGTGCCGGGCTCACTCCGTGGGTACTCGACACTTTCGGTGACCCAGATCCGCCCACGTTCGTCGAACGTCATCGCAACGGGGTTCACCAACTGCGGCTCGGCCGCGACGATCTCAACCGAGAACCCGGGAGGGACAGTCATCTTGCGAACCGCCTCTTCGGGGGAGAGAGGTGGTCCGGGGGGCTTGTCCTGAGCGTGCGGAATTCGCTGGGCAAACGCCGGTGCGATGCCCAGAGCAACGGCGAACAAGACCGCCAGTGGGAATCGAATCCGCTTCATATCTACCTCGTGGTTTTCGGAGCCATGCTGCGACGCCGACTGCATACCGCCCGCGACTTGGGACGAGGCGTCAGGAGACAGGCATCAGGCACGTTTCTGACTCCTGTTGCCTGATCCCTGCCACCTGACTGATGGCGGTGACGTTCACCTAATCAAAGCCTGCCTGTTTGCCGGGCAAGTTCGGCCGAGTGGTTTTGTGGGTCGAAAGCAATCTCGATACGCAAGCTCCTATTCAACCGTATGTTGCGGCGCGACGCAATGTTCCGGCCAATCACTGGCACGCAACTTGCCAATTAAGGCAATCACTGACTGGACCCGCAACCCGGATGCTGCTTAAGGTTCCCCCCCTCGCATCCGCGCAGGTTCTTCACCAAGGGTAGTCCGACTGGAGGTTTAGCCGGCACGGCATCCTGTCCGTTCCGGGCGAGCGCCTATTCTTCCAGTCGGCTACTCTTTTTTTATTCTTTGAGGGTGTGGGCGGCGCGAGCGCGTAAAGACGCGAAGAGGGGAGGCTCGATTCGAATCGAGCAGCGTGACGCGTTCGTTGTCGCGATCACGCAATGCGGTGCGTGACCTCTTCGCGATCGTCGCGAGTTGTGCGTTTCGCATTCTCGATCGACTTTCGAAAATCGTTGTCGACCGCTACGATTCGTCGAAATCGTACGCGTTGTGACTGACCGAGATTCGCTCCCTCGACCGGACCGCACTATGCCCAATCGTCTCCGACTCGCATGCCTTTCGTTTCTGATCATTAGCGCCGCCGTCACGCAGTTAGCCGCCGCTGAACGCGGCATGATCGGCTGGTGGAGGCTCATCGACGGCGCCAACGATTCGTCGGGGGCTGGTCGAAACGCCGTCAATCGGGGCGCAAATTTGAGAGCGATCGGGCCCGACGGGAAACCAGGAGGCGCCACCCAGTTCGATGGCCGCGACGACTTTCTTGAAGTTGCCGGCGAGAAAGCGCCGCGGCTGGGGACGGGGGATTTTTCGATCGCAGTTGGCCTTCACACGTCGGCCGAGCTCGACGACCTCCCGGGCGACATCATCAGCCAGTACGACCCGGCCCGCCGGCGCGGGTTCAGCCTTGGGATCACCAATAACGCCGGCGTGACGACGAACCAGGCGAACTTCCGCAATGTTCATTTCGGAATCGACAACGATCGCCTCGAAGAGACGTGGACCGACAACGGCCGGCCCGGCAACGCCCTGCTGATCTTCGCGCTGGCGGTGCATCGCGGGCAGTTGTTCGCCGGGACGTGCGAGCCCGGGAAGGATGAGGCGGGACACGTTTACCGGTTGTCGGCTGACGGCCAATGGATCGACTGCGGC
>JAGVKR010000101.1 GCA_020050375.1 Planctomycetales bacterium | reverse complement strand
TCGTGGACGCCGTTGACTGCCCCGGCCGAATGCATCCCCGGAGCGTACTGCGCGACCAGCGCCTGATCGCTCGCTGCGTCATACGACAACTTGCAGCCGTTCTGATAGAGGAGCGAATTGGCCGGTGTGAAGCCGATCGCCTGTATGATCCAGCGGCAAGCGAACGTCTGTCGCGATCCACCCGAAGAATCGGCGACCACCAGACCGGTGACGTGCCGCGAACCTTGGGCCGCAACTGGCATGAGACCCTGCTCGCGGAGGTCGACGATCGCCGCGACGTTCGTGCCGGCTGCCGACAATTGTTGAGCCACTCGATAGCCTTGCGCGTTGTCAGTGACGACTACGGCCGCCCCTTCGAATTTGCAATGATCCAGCGCCAGCAGCCGCTGCGCGCCACTCGCAAGCAGCACCCCCGGCAAATCGTTGTTCTCGAACACGAACGGGCGTTCCCAGCCGCCGGTGGCGACGATCACCTGCTGCGCCCGCAGTCGGATCATCCGCTTTCCCTGCTGGATTCCCAGGTAGTTGCCTTCATAGCAGCCGAACACGACTGCCGAATCGATCACGTCGATCGCGGGATGATCCTGGACCCGGCGAACGAGATCAGCCAGCCCCGCGTCCGCCAAATCCGGATCGTGACGCATATGACCACCGAGCGCCGACTGCTCGTCAATCAGCGTCACTGTCACACCCGCATCGGCAGCCTCCAGCGCGGCATTCAGCCCAGCCCAGCCCCCGCCCACGACCGCCACGTCGGTGAACAGATTGAGCTTGTCGTACAAGCCGTCGCCGCCACGCTTGCGGTCGACGCTTCCCAGCCCGGCGATCCGCCGGATGAATTTCTCCCAGATCGGCCACATCCACCGCGGCTTGTACATCCGCTTGTAGTAAAAGCCGACCGGCATGAAGCGGCTGAACTTGTCGAGAATCGACAGGACGTCGAACCCGAGCGACGGCCAGGCGTTTTGCGACTTGACGATCGCCCCGTCCTGCGCGTGGGTCGTGCAGACCCGCACATTGGGAACGCCGTCGACCGTGCACAGGCAATTCGGGCAACGCCCCGAGCAGCACAAGAGCCCCCGCGGCCTGTGGTACTTGAAGCTCCGCGAGAGGATGTGCTCCCCCGCGTCGTGCAGGGCTCCCGCGAGCGTTTGCCCGGCTTTGGCCCGAATCGTCTTTCCGTCGAACTCGAATTCGCACTTCTCTTCCGGCTCAGTCACCGGCGGCCTCCTGCGGTTCCGACCGCCTCGTCTCGAGCACCTGGTTGTTCCGCGTGTCGCGGCGAACGACGAACCACAGCTTGCACGCCGAGCGGTGGTGCCACGACTCGGTCTGCTCGCCGCACACGTTCGGCCGATTGTAGAGATACTCGGCCCACTCCCGCTCGCCGACCGAGGGATCGGGACGCACGCGCGAGGGGCCGCCGTAATGAAATTCCCAAACCGGCCTCACGCCGCAATTGGGACATTCGATCTGAAACGACATCAGGCCTCCGTAAAAGTTTAAGAGTGGCTGAGTTCAAGAGTTGAAGAGTGTCGGGGGCTGGAGCCCCGATGTTCCTCATTGGCAACTCACTTCCTGCACTCTTCCCCTCTTGATCTCGTCAACTCTGTAACTTTGTACCTTCGTATCTCTTCAGCTCTTGAACTCCGAAACTCTTTCACTCTAAAAGAACGTCAAATACTGATTGATTTCCCACGGCGTCACCTGGCGGTCGTAGGTTTCCCATTCGCGGCTCTTGAGGTCGATGAATTCGTCGGCGATGGCCCCGAGCCCCGAGCGGACGACTTCGTCGCTTTTCAACTCGGCGATGGCCTCTTTCAGCGACTGCGGGAGCAGTCGAATGCCGCGTTTCGCGATCTCCTCCAGCGATAGCTCGTACAAGTTCCCCAGGTTGGGAAGTCCCGGATCGAGCTTGCGCTCGACACCGTCGAGTCCCGCGGCCCAATAGGCGGCCAGCGCCAGGTACGGGTTGCAGCCGGAAGAAACCGTGCGGTCTTCGCAATGCCCGGGGCCGGCGACGCGGATCATCTGCGTGCGATTGTTGTCGCCGTAACTCGTGAACGCCGGAACCCAGGTGAAGCCCGAGCGGGTCGACAGCAGGCCTCGCCCGATCTGCAATCGTTTGTAGCAGTTGACCGTGGGACTGGTGACCGCACACAGGGCCCGCGCGTGCGCGAGCACGCCGCCGAGAAAATGGTAGGCGAATTCCGAAAGCCCCAGCCCCTTCTTATCGGCCATGTCGGTGAACCGATTCTTCCCCGTTCTCGCATCCGCAACGTGGAAGTGAACATGTAGGCCGCTGCCGGTGCGGTCGGCGAAGGGCTTGGGCATGTGCGTGGCAATCGCGCCGTAGCGCTTGGCGAGCTGCCCGGTCGTCATCTTGAAAAACGTTACCCGATCGGCGGTCGTCAGCGCGTCGGTGTAGGCGAAGTTGACTTCGTACTGCCCGTTGGCGTCTTCGTGATCGGCCTGATAAACCTTCCAGCCCAGGCGATTGAGACCGGTCGTCAACTCCTGCAGAAAGTCCATGGCCGGCGCCATCGAGCGAAAATCGTAGCAGGGCTTCGCCAGTGAGTCCGAACCGTCGGGGTTCCATGGTGCGATCGAGCCGTCGGCGTTCTTCGTCACCAGAAAGAACTCGGGCTCCATTCCGACGTTGAACACGTGCCCCTTGGCTGCCCCTCCTTCGAGCACGCGCTGCAGGTTGGCTCTTGCGCAATAGGGATGCAGTTTGTCGTCGACGTACAGGTTGGCGGCGAACCGCGCCGTATCGGGCATCCACGGCAGCGGAGTGTAAGTGTCGACGTCGATGCGGGCCATCAGATCGTGGGAATGCGGCCCTTGCCCCACCCCCCACAGCGCCCCGCCGGCGAATCCCGCTCCCACATCGATCGCGTCGTCAAAACATTCCACCGGCACCATCTTCGATTTCGCCGAGCCGTGGATGTCGACGAACTGCACGACGATGAACTTGATCCCGTCTTCCTTGAGCAGCTCCCGGACTTGTTCGCGATTGCCCATTGTTGTCACGCTCCCCGATGGATCAGAGTCGATGCAAAATGACGAATGTCGAAGACAGAATGACTAATGAAGCTCGAATGACGAATGACAAATGTCCAAGGAAACACAAAAAACAAAACTCAAACAGCACCTTTCGTGCTTTGATTTTCGGATTTCCTTAGACATTTGAATTTCGACATTCGTCATTTCTCTTGTCCCGGTATCCAATTCGTTCCCGCCAGCGGCACCTTGGCCATCGCCGCGGCTTCGATCGTCAGCGCCACGAGGTCTTCCCGCTCGAGGTGATGGACGTTCGACTTGCCGCACGCGCGGGCCAGCGTCGTCAGCTCCATGTTGAGGACTTGCAGGTAATTCTTCAGCCGCCGCGCGCCCCATTCCGGCGCCAGCCGTTTTTCCAATTCGGGAATCTGCGTCGTGATCCCGACCGGGCAGCGACCGGTGTGGCAATGATGGCAATATCCGGGCGCCGTTCCCAGTGTCGCGTAGTCGGCCGTCGCGTCGATCGCGTGTCCATTGGCTTCATACGTCGTCGCGTTGCAACCGAGCGCCATCAGCACGCCCTGGCCGATCGCCACCGCGTCGGCGCCGAGCGCCAGCGCCTTGGCCACGTCGGCCCCCGTCCGAATCCCTCCCGAAATGATGAGCTGCACCTCGCCGAGGACGTTCATCTCGTCGAGGGCTTCGACCGCCAGCGGCAGCGCCGCCAGTGTGGGAATTCCCGCGTTCTCGATGAACGTCTGTTGCGTCGCGGCGGTCCCGCCCTGCATCCCGTCGATGACCACGACGTCGGCCCCCGCCTTGACCGCCAGCTTCACGTCTTCGCGGACGCGCGTCGCCCCCATCTTGATGTAAATCGGGACCTGCCAGTCGGTGATCTCCCGCAGTTCGCGGAGCTTGATCGCCAGATCGTCAGGACCGGTCCAGTCGGGGTGCCGCGAGGCCGAGCGCTGGTCGATTCCGGCCGGCAGCGTCCGCATC
>JAGVKR010000451.1 GCA_020050375.1 Planctomycetales bacterium | reverse complement strand
TACCTGGTCACAGGCACGTGCGCGGTCGAGAAGGGGAAATTGACGATCACTGCCCGCCTGTCGAAGATCGGCGTCCCCAAACCCAGTGGCGAGTGGACCCTGCAAGGAACCGTCGACGACCTGTTCAAGCTCGAACGAGAGCTGGCCGCGAAGTTGACCGGGGCGCTGGGGGTTGAGACATCGGCCAGGCGAAAACTTCCTCCGGCTGCCCCCGGCCCGACGCCGACGCTGGCAATTCTGCCACTGGTCAATCACAGCCCCGAGGCGCGCCTCGATGTCATGCAAGTCGGGTTTGCCGAAATCCTGCAGGCCAACCTGGGAGCTCTCAATCAGATTCGTCTGGTCGATCGGAGCAAACTCGAGGCCGTGCTGGAGGAGCAGAAGTTGTCGCTCTCGGGTCTCACCGATTCCACAACCGCCGTGCGAATCGGGAAGCTCCTGCAGGCGCAGCGCTTGCTGGTGGGATCGTTCCTGGAACAGGGACAATTCATCTCCGTACGGGTGCGCCTCGTCGACACAGGGAACGCTGCCGTCCTGGCGTCAGAAAAAGTCGACGGGCCGGTCGACGAGTTTGCGCGGCTGCTCGAAGACTTGTCTTTGCGGATCGCCGCCGATCTCTCCGTTCGCCCTCCCGCCGACCAGCAACAGGCCTTGCGGGAAACGCTGGCGGGACGCTCGCTGGAATCGGCGATGCATTTCAGTCGCGGCAATCGACTGCGGCACGAGAACAAACTCGCGGATGCATCGGCCGCATACGGGCAGGCGCTGTTGGTCGACCCGGGCCACATCAGGGCCGCGCGCGAACGAGTCGAAGCCCTGTTCGACCTCGCGATGCACGACGAAGCGATCCGCACCGGACAACAGGCCATGACGCAAGAGGAATTTCGACGTACTCCGATCTGGGTGCGGCACGAACTGGTGAAAAGCATCGCCAAGGTGTGCGCCGACGTCCATCGAGCCGACGATCTCGCTCCCTTGGCCGAATTCGAACGCAACGAGGTGCCCCTCGAACGCGGTCGCTGGGTCAACTACAACTACATCGAAACGCTGCGCTACGTGAAACGCGACGACGAGGCCGAACGCGTGCTCCTTCGCCGGGCCGACGAACACGTCGGCAAGATGCCCGATTTCCGCAATCCCGATCTACGGGACCTCTACGAGTTCTATCGAACGCACGGCTGGTGGTTCGATCGGCACCAGAGAATCGACGAGAAAGCGTCGCGCGAGATGTGCCGCAAGGCGATCGAAATCCAGGATCGAGTCCTCAGCTCGCTCGAGGGACAGAAGCAAGGGGACCAGGACGTCGAGCGCTGGGCGAACACGCTCGTTCCTTATCTGTCCCAGCTCAACTACCTGGACGGGACGGGAAAAGGACAGTCATTTCTTGCTCCCGCCGCAAGAGCCGAGCGCCTCCGCCGCGCACTTAAGGTGTTTGAGGCGAACGAAGAGATCCAGGTGAACGGGATTCTCGAGCTGGCAGCACACTACGAGGCGGCCGAAAGCTGGACCGATGCAATTGCCACGTATCGGCAGTTTCTGGCTCTCAAGAATCCGCACGGGCGACATTCCTGGCCGATCACTTCCGACCTCACAACGCAGAACCCCCCTCAGGGGCTCAGTGAGCGAATGCGGGCCTATAGCGCCGTGGCCACGATCCTGGGAGACAAACTCGATCGCGCGGACGAAGCGCGCGAGGCGTTGCGCGTGATGATGCACGACGTCGGTTTGTCGAATCTCTACGGCCCGGCGACGATGAGCGCGCTCCACAAGCTGCAGATGCCGATCGAGGTTCCCGGGAAGTGCGCTTTGCTCTTCGGTGGTGAAACCATCGCCCACCGCGCCTGGAAGAGGGCGCTGGTGGAAACAGGCATTCGGGTGCATAGCCTGCGGCAATTGGCGTTCACTGCGTCCGACTTGGCGCCCTATCCCCTGGTGATTCTCAATCGCTGCGGCAAAAAGCCCTATCATCCGATCGAAGTGCTCGCCTTGCGCTCGTACGTCGCGGCCGGAGGGTCGCTGCTGGTGATCGTTTCTCCCGGATGGGAACCGGCGGCGCCGGGGATCCATAACTGCATTCTCGGGTTGTTCGAAATGGAGGCCGGCGACGATGAAGTCCTCTGGGCCGATTCAACGCGCATCGCCCCACACCCCGTCACCTCGGGGATCGAACGGGCTCGCGCGAAGAAGGCCGTTTCGATCAAGGCGCCCCCCGAGGCGCGGTTGATCGAGGCGGGAAATCGCACAATTCTCGCCGTCGCCCCCTATCGCCTGGGGCGAGTCGCGGTCGCGTCGTTCGGGCAATGGTATCTTCCTGATCTGACGGTCATTCCTCGCGAGGACTGGAGCTGGATGAATCGGTCGCACCCCACCGGCGCTCTGCTAGCGGAAGAATCGCCGATTGAGTTCGAGCAGACGGAGCGCGCGTTGCTGCAGAACCTGGTCCGGTGGCTCTACGAGACTCCGCCGCTCAGCGCCGCGCACACGAACTGGAGAAAACAACTTGATGACGTCCACCTGACAATCCGCAAGGCGCGGTCGAAGGTGTTCCCCTACGACGACCTTCGACCGGCGTTTGAGCAACTGGTCGCGCAGGCGCCCGACGCGCTCACTAAAGAGGAATCGTTGTGGATCGCCGCCGAGGCGTACATCGAATGGGATTATCAATTGGCCCACAAGAATCGAGTTCGGCGGAACGCCGCTGAACCGATGCGGCCGGACGCCAGCCCCCCCTGGTATCAGCGGCTGATCGACCAGTTTCCGGACAGCACGGCTCGGCCATTTGCCCAGTGGCGACTTGCCGAACACGACCGTCGGTATCCCTCGGCACGGTCGAACGCTCGTCAGGTGGTGGCGCTATACGATCGAATCACTTCGGCGCAAGGTTCTGTCCCCTGGGCCTGGAAGAATCTGTCGGCGGGCGATGTTTTGGCCCACAATGGAGATGTCAAGCAGGCCGCCGCGCGTTATCGTAGTGTCGTCGAACACTTCCCCAACAGCCCGGAACGGATCTTCGCCCTGATCAGCCTGGGAAAGTGTTACCGAAACATGGGACAAATCGCCGAGGCGCGACGGGCCTTCGAAGCGGTCAACGGGCTGCCGGAGATCAATTGGGTGCCATACGGAGGAGTCGACGATTGGATACCACTCGACGATGTCCAATATCCCGGCGACAGCAAATACCATGCGGGAATCGAGTTGAAGCAGCTCGGAAACCAGTAACCGCCTGCGCGGCCGGCGACCGGATCCTCTTGCTGGGTCTTTCGCGATCGTTTCAAGAGCAGAGAATGATCAAGCAGTCCATCAAAATGCTCAATCACTGGAGCCGTTTGTCGCTGTTTTTGATCCTACTGCTGACTGGCGCGCCAAACGGCGGGGAATGCGAGGGAGACGAACCCGCCAATTCTCCCGCGTCGTCACAACCGGCATTTGAGGGAAGCCGGCCCGGTCAGCTACGAGACGACAACGGTCTGCAAATGAAGCTGCTGTGGTGCCCGGCGGGCGCGTCCACGATGGGGAGCCCGAAAGATGAGCCCGGGCGCGGAGCTGACGAAGATCAGGTGGAAGTCACGCTGACGCGCGGCTTCTGGATCGGCAAATACGAAGTCACGCAGAAACAATGGCGCGAGACGTTGCGGACCGAGCCCTGGCGGAATCGTAAAGGGGTCAAGTCCGGTCCCGAGTATCCCGCGACTTGGGTCGCGTGGGACGATGGCCAGTTATTTTGCGAGGCGCTGACGAAACTCGAACACGACGCGGGCCGTCTCCCGAAAGAATGGGAATATCGCCTGCCGACGGAAGCCCAGTGGGAGTATGCCAGCCGTGCCGGGGCGAAAGCGCGCTTCCAGTTCGGCGATGACGAGAGCGAGTTGCTCGAGCACGCCTGGGTGCGCGGCAATTCGGTGGAAAAGAAGGAAGCGTTCGCCCATCCGGTGGGCCTGAAGAAACCGAACGCCTGGGGGTTGTGCGACGTACACGGCAATGCGCTCGAATGGTGCCGCGACTGGCACGCGCCGAAGCTCGCCGGCGGCGACGATCCGGAGGCCGT
>JAGVKR010000818.1 GCA_020050375.1 Planctomycetales bacterium | reverse complement strand
GCAGGGGGCCGCCGCGTGGCACAGCGCCCGCGGCGGCGATCCGTCGTCACTGATCGATCGTGTCTACCGCTCTGCGCTCAGTCGCCTCCCTTCCAATGAAGAACGGCGGCTGGCGATGGAGATCATCGGAACGTCGCCCGACGTCGCCGCGATCGAAGACCTGCTTTGGACAATCTGCATGTTGCCCGAGTTTCAAATCGTGCCTTGAGTTTGGCTCCGCTGTTGAAGGATTTGTTGATGTCCCGCACTTTCACTCTTGCGAATCGCCGTGACTTTCTGCGCGCCACCGCCCTGGGAACTCTAGGAATGGTCGCCGACCATAACTTCCTCAACTCGGGGCGCCGGGTGCAGGCGGCCGCGCCGCGTGCCGCCAAAGCGACCGCTGACACGCTGATCGTATTGTGGATGGCGGGGGGCATGGCTCACACCGAGACGTTCGACCCGAAACGCCATACACCGTTCTCGGCTGGGATGAAGGCCGAAGAAGTCTTGTGCACGTTTCCGGCGATCGACACGGCGGTCGACGACATCAAAATTTCGGAGGGTCTGCCGGAAGTCGCAGCGGTGATGGATCGCGGGACGCTGATCCGTTCGCACGTGCTGGCCGACTTGGGGGCGATTCTGCACTCGCGGCATCAGTATCATTGGCACACGGGATACGAGCCGCCGCAGACGGTGGCCGCCCCGCATATCGGCGCGTGGGTCGCCCATGCACTGGGACCGGTTGATCCCGCCCTCCCGGCCTTCATCGATATCGGACAAAGCTACGAAGGAAACGGCGAAGCCGAAGAATTGAAGGCCTTTCAGACGGGGGGCTGCCTGGGGAGCCTGTTCAATCCGTTTCGAGTCCCCGATCCGCGACAGGCGATCGATGTCGTCCGCCCGCCGGCGGGGATGAGCGAAAAACGATTTCGTCAACGGTTCGAGGCAGTCCGCAAGCTGGTCGCCGCATCGGCCGCTCCGAAAGAGATCCGCGACAGCCAGCACGCCGCGCTCGAACGGGCCACGGATGACGCCTACCGCCTGATGAATTCGCAAGCGGCCCGGGCTTTCGATCTGTCACTCGAACCGCGTCCCTCGTTCGACCTGTACAACACGTCGCGCTTCGGCCAGGGGTGCCTCTTGTCCCGGCGACTGGCCGAGCAGGGGGCCCGGTTCATCGAAGTCACCACCGAGTATGGTCCGTTCCTGCAATGGGACACGCACGACAACGGCCATACCCGGCTGGCAAAGCTCAAGCAGGAAATCGATCGGCCGATTGCCCAGTTGATCCGCGACCTCGAGTCGCGGCGGTTGCTCGACCGCACGCTGATCGTTCTGGCGAGCGAGTTCAGTCGCGACTGCCTCGTTGAAGGAAAGCCCGACAAGCTGGTTCCCAATCAGGTCGATCAGCCGGCGGTGATCAACGAGTTGAAGCACTATGGCATGCACCGCCACTTCACCAGTGCGTCAAGCGTTTTGATGTTCGGAGGGGGAGCGAAACGCGGCACGCTCTACGGCCGAACGGCTCCGGAGCGCCCCTGCACGACGATCGAGAACCCGATCAACGTCACCGATCTGCACGCGACGATGCTGCACGCGCTCGGAATCGCGCCCGACTACCACGTGGAAGTCGAAGAGCGCCCGTTCTACGCGACGAGCGATGGCCGCGGCCGGCCGCGGCTGGAGCTTCTGACCTGAATGGCGATTCTCACGGAACCCGGTTGCCGTTGACGATGATGCTGCCCGTCGTCGATCCGAAGGGGACATAGAACGGCGTCGTCGTTCCGCGAATGACGTTGTTGAACGCGCCCTGAAGGCGAACGACGTTGTTGCTGTCGTAGTTCACAGTGCTGAAGTAAATCCCGCGGTCGACCAGCGCGCCTGTGTTGGCGAAGTTGATGAAGTTGTCTTCGATGCGGATGCTCGTCGGGCCGGTGACAGAGTCGAACAAAATTCCGGTTGCGCCGTCGGTCGAGTCGGTGAAATCGTTGCCGGCAAACGTCATGTCGGAGTGCGCTCCCAGCGACGTGCGGAATCCCGTGCCGTTGGTGGCACTGAACTGGACGTCGTTGTTCGAGAAGTTCACCTGTCCCGGGCCGGCGCCGATCAGACGCACAAAGGTGGAGCTGTCTCCCGAGGCCTTGAACGTTGTTCCGGTGACGGTCAGGGTCGTGAGCGCGCTCGTGGATGCATTGTTGACGACGATTCCATTGTTCGTGCCGCCTGACATGGTGAACAGCGAGCGGTCGACCGTCGTCAACAGGGTGCCGTTCCAATCGACCTTGAGGGCCGAAGAGCCGGCGAGCGTGTTCGTGTAACCGTTGCCCTGCGTGGAGAGGTTCATCGTCGAGCCGGAGCCGCCCCCCAACAGCGTCAGGACGACGTTGTCGGCGGCGCCGGTCGTCAGTTCGGTGCCGGTGATCGTGTACGAATACGCGCGCTGCGTGTCGAACAAACCACGGATGTTGCCCGCGCCGTTGTCGGTGAGGCTGGAATTGATGACGACAAGCGTCGAGGTGTTGCGCGCATCGATGCCATACCATGACGAATTTCTGACGTAGCTGCTGCTGACTGTCAGGTGATCGACGTTGTCGGCCCGGATGCCGGTGCCGTTGCTGGCGATCGTCATCCACTGCAGGCCGACATTCTCGACGTCCTGGAGGAAGACGCCGTTCGCGGAG
>JAGVKR010000576.1 GCA_020050375.1 Planctomycetales bacterium | reverse complement strand
GCCGGGGGTGTTGCTCGCCGGGTCGGCCGTTGGCGCAGGCGAGTGGCTCTTCGGACCGGCGGTGACGGCCCAGTACGGCGGCACATTCCTCTGGCTGGCGACGATCAGCATTGTCCTCCAGGTCTTCTTCAATCTCGAAGTTGTCCGCTACACGCTTTACTGCGGTGAGCCGATCTTTGTCGGGTTCTTCCGCACGCGCCCCGGCCCGCGCTTCTGGACCCTGTGCTATGTGACGCTGTTCATCGCGCACATCTGGCCGTTTATGGCGTCGAATGCCGCCGTGCCGCTCGCAGCCGCCATTCTCGGTCACCTGCCGGGCGACAGCTCTGTGCATTGGCTGGGAGTGAGTCTCACCGAGGCACAGTTCGTGAGGGGACTGGGGTTTTTCGTCTTCGGCTGCTCCATGCTCGCGCTTGTGTTCGGCGGAACGGTCTACCGCATGCTCGAATCGATCATGGCCTTCAAGCTGGTCGTGGTCCTCAGCTTCCTCCTCGTGCTCGACGTGGCCTTCGCTTCGTGGCACAACGTTCGCGAGATCGCTGCCGGCTTCTTTAGATTCGGCAATGTCCCGATTCGCGCCGACGCCCTCGCCGACGGCAGGCATTTTTGCATCATCGGCCACGACGGCGACGACACTTATCGCATGCAGGGCTCTGTCGTGGATGGAGCCGTGACCGCCACGGTCTTCGAGACGAAGTCCAAGGGACGCTGGCAAAAGGTTCCGCCGAAGCAAATGTCGTCCGCTGATATTTCCCGGAAAGAAAAACTTTCGAACCGGGCGATCGCATTGTGTCTGCCCGGTCGCTTCACGGTCGAGCGAGTTTTCCCGGACCACACGGTGACTGTGACAGGAGCGACTGTCGATTCGCTCTGGGAGCCCGAAGAGGCAACGATCACGTCGGCCGACAGGATGCAGCGGTTTGACTCGGTCGATTCGCTCCCCGAGCCCGACCGAGAGGTTGCGGCGGAGCTCGTGGCCAATCGCGGCTTCGAACGGCTGGGGCTTTGGTCGTTCTGGAGCAAAGAGCACCGACTCCCCGACGTCGACTGGGGAATCGTCGCCGCCTTCGCCGGCATCGCCGGCGCCGGGGGACTCTCAAATGCACTGTTCTCCAATTATGCCCGCGACAAGGGGTGGGGCATGGGCTCACAGACGGGGGCCATTCCCAGCGCCATCGGCGGCCGCGCGATTGCCCTCTCGCACGTCGGCAAAGTCTTTCGAGTGAATCCCGAAAGTCTGTTGCACTGGAAGGCGTGGCGGCGGCACGTTTATCGCGACCAGATCGGGATGTGGATGACGTGCAGTTTCGTCGGCATGGCGCTCCCCTGCATCATGTCGCTCGAATTCCTGCGGAATGCGCCCGTCTCCGGGCACCAGGTCGCCGCCATGTCGGCGGAAGGCATTGCCGCGCATTTTCCGGCATGGCGAGCATTGTGGTGGGCGGTGTCGCTCGTCGTCAGTTTCCTTGTTCTGGCTCCGAACGCCGTGCTCTCCGGTGATCTGCTGGCCCGAATGTGGACCGACCTGCTCTGGATCGGCAACCCTCGCTTCCGGCAACAGGGTGAAGAGAACGTCTGGCGGGTGTACTATTCGCTGCTGGGGCTTTACACCGTGTGGGGCTTTTTTGCGCTCGCCTCGCTCGACCCGCTCCAGATCGCCACGCTGAGTGCCGTCCTGATGAACGTGGCCCTGGGCTGGTCTTCGTTCCACACGCTCTACGTCAATCGCACGTTGCTGCCGCCGGAACTCCGTCCGAATCTCTTTCTGCAAGCCGGCCTGATCGCCTGCGGTCTCTTCTTTCTGGCGATGACGCTGGTCGTCATCATCTGATGAAGCGTCGCGATCGATTGTGACACAGGCGAAGCGAAGACTGTCAATTGATCTCGAACCTAGGCACAATTGGTCGCGTGGGCGTCGCACGCTTTTTGTGGGTCGAGAGTAACACCACATCCGCGAACACGTTTGAAAGCTCCCTTCGTTATCCGACGGCACGTTGAGGTCCGCTGAATGCCAAATTCGTGGTGGAAAGCCGTCGGCGCGATTTCGTGCGTGGTCGCCGGCATTCTGGCTGCGAACACTCATACACCGAACTGCATGGCTGCGGATGCCGAGGCGGTCGACGCCGAATGGCCGGAGTTTCGTGGGCCGACCGGACAGGGGCACTCCGCGGCGGTCGGGCTCCCCCTCACCTGGAGCGAAACCGAAAATATCGCATGGAAAATTGCGATTCCCGGGCGGGGCTGGTCATCGCCCGTCATTCGGGGCGAGCAGATTTGGCTGACCGCGGCCGACGAAGATCGCAAGACACTCCGCGCGCTGTGTTTCGAGCGCAGCTCGGGGGCCATCCGGCACAATGTCGTGGTCAGCACTCTCGCCAATCCCGGAGTCGTTCATAAGAAGAATACGCTCGCATCCCCGACGCCGCTCCTGGAAGGGAACCGGGTGTATGTGCACTTCGGGCCAAACGGAACCGCTTGCCTGTCCGATCAAGGCCAGATTCTCTGGAAAAAGTCCCTGCCGCACGTGCAGGGTTACGGCCCATCGAGCTCGCCGGTGCTGTACGGCGATCTGTTGATTGTTCCCTGCCTGGGAACCGATGTTCGCTATCTGATTGCACTCGACAAGAATTCCGGAGAGCTACGCTGGAAGAAGTCGTTCGAGGGGCGGTGCTCCGAAGCGACACCGCTCGTCATCCGTACCAAAGACGGAGACCAGTTGATCAGCAATCAGGCCGACCGAATCGAGGCCTTCGATCCCAGCGACGGTAAAGAACTGTGGTGGGTCACGCAGCAGAACTACGCCCAGATCCCCAGGCCCGTTTTCGGGCATGGCCTCGTGTTCGTTTGCGGCGGCTATTTCAAGCCCGAGGTTTGGGCGATTCGCCCCGAAGGACGGGGAGACGTCACCGAAAGCCAAGTGGCCTGGCGGATGAATCAGGCAGCGCCGCTCAATCCATCTCCCTTGCTCGTGGGAGACGAGTTGTATTGCGTCAGTGATAACGGAATCGCCAGTTGCCTGGAGGCCAAAACGGGCAAGCTGCACTGGCGCGAGCGTTTGGGAGGCGATTTCTCGGCTTCTCCGCTGTTCGCGGACGGGCGGATTTACTTCCTCAACGAAATCGGCGTCGTCACCGTCGTCGCGCCCGGACCGAACTTCGAGCGACTGGCCACGAACACGATCGCGGGAAGCACGCTGGCGTCGCTCAGTGTCGCCGGCTGGGCTCTTTATCTGCGGACCGACAACCATTTGTTCCGTATCGAGAAATCGGAGTGACACCCCTCAGTAACCTTTTCGGAATGAGCCGGAGCCGATGATGCCCGAGGAACGCTCAGGCTTGCGATCGTGGTGCGGCGCAGTGGTGCTGGCTCTTGCGTCGTTTCCGGGAAGCGTGGGATCCGGAGTTGCCGATGAACCTCCCGTCGAACTCAGGAACCGGCTACGCCGTGTTGGCGCTTGAAGCGTGCGGCGAGATCCCGCGCGCGAAATAGCGACGCGGCAGCGCTGAGATCGCCGGATAGAAACATGGCTGACCGGTCCTCGTCGTGGTATATTCACCGCAGTTGAGTGACACGGCTCGGCACACATATTTTGCAGCAGGAGGCCTCGAGATGCCGCTCCCTTTGAAGACGCTTCAACAAGCAGCGGTTGAGTTGGGAATCCCGGAGAGTGAGCTGAAGCTTTTGGTCGATTTGCAAAAAGTTCGTGCGATTCTCAAGAAGGGAAAGCTGGAGTTCGCCCCGGACGAGATCGCCAAAATCAAGCGTTTGAAAAAAACGCTGCCGGAATCGGCCAAGTCGAGCGCGCCGGCGACTCCCGCCAATCCGACGCCCCCCAAGGTGTCGCCGCCTCCCCGAGTGTCCCCTCCTCCGCGAAGAAGCCCGCCTTAACATTCGTACCGGGCGGTCGAATCATCCCGAAAACGACGGCTCGACCGTCAGTTCAAGCAGGCGGCGGGTTCGCACGATCGTGCGCACGACAGTACGCTGTGACGCGTCATTCAAACCACAATCGCCGCGCGTTGCCGCCGGCGAT
>JAGVKR010000196.1 GCA_020050375.1 Planctomycetales bacterium | reverse complement strand
GATGCGGATGGCGTCGGGGGGAAGCTCCGCCACGTTCGACAGGAACAGGCTCTGAAATCTGTCGATGGGACGGCGGCGCAGAAAATCGAGCGACTCGATGGAGGGGGCGAAACCGGTGATCCCCGGCGCTGGGGAAAGAGCGTCGGCCAGGTAGAATGCCTCGCCGTTGGAAGGGCTGCCGTCAATGATCAACACGGCGTTCGCATCCGGTAGGTCGAGCGACAGAAAGCGGTGATTGTCCTGCTCAAGCGCATCGGCCGGCAGCGCGACTTCGACTTCATGCGGCCCCATCGTGGGGAAGACGACGTCGAACTCGCGGCTCACCTCGCCGTTCGCTTCGAGATTGTCGATGACTTCGGTCGTCGGCAAACGTTTTCCGTCGATCAACACCGAGAGTCGAACGTCTTTGGCGACCTGCTGGCCGTAGTTGTGGACCGTGACCGACAGGCGAAGCGGCACGTTGGCGGCCGCCACGTTGACGGCCCCGCTCAGATCGGTGATCCCCAGGTTGGCATGGGCCTCGGGAACCGTCTTCACCAGGTTGACGGTGATCCTGGCTTTGTTCATTTCACCGAAGACGGTGGCCAGCGCCGTCTCGTCGTCCCAATCCTGCTGGCGGAAGTCGGAGATCAGGTGGAAGTTGCGGGACGCCCCTTTCTGCTCGACGAGCAAGCGGCGGGCCGCTTCGGCTCCGGCCGCCAGATCGCAGGTGCGATGCAGGCAGACCAGTCCCTTAAGACCGGTTTCCAGCCGGCTGGTGAAATCCCGATTGAGGTTTTCCTGCGTGTAGATCGGTTGATCGGGCTGCGACGCCAGAAGCACCGTCAATGTTTGCGTGTCGGGCTTGCGCTCTCCCTCGGCGGCAATCTTGCGAATCACGTCTTTGGCCGTTTCGAACCCGCTTGTTTCGCCCCAGCGATCGCGCATCGAGCCGCTGTCGTCGAGCAGCACGAGGTGATGCGTCTTCTGCCCCTGGAACAGCGAGAATTGCTCGGGGTTGATCAGCGGCCGCGCGATCAACATCACGAGCGCCGCCACGACGAGCAACCGCATCAGAAGCAGCAGAAGCTGTTCGAGCAGCACCCGGCGGCGATTGCGCTGCTGGCTGGCCAGCAGAAATTCCATCGCCGCCCATTTCACCCGCCGATACCGAAGCCGGTTGATGAAATGGATGATGATCGGCAGCGACAACAACGCCGCTCCGGGGAGAATGAACTCCGGATGAACGAACAGGCTGGAAAGCCAGGGGGGCATCAGGGGGAAAAGGATTCGGGATTCAGGATTCGGGATTCAGGGGTCAAGGAGACGGAGAGAATGAGAGACGGAGAGTGGAAGAAATGTTCGTCGAGAGTCTCCCCCTCTCTCTGTCTCTCATTCTCTCGTTCTTTTTCCAATCTGCTTCTCCCTTTCGCGTTGACACTTCGCATCACGCTCGCGCATTTTTCTGCATTCCGATTCGGTGACTGATGTAGTGCCCCAGCACGGCATCAAGGTGATCGCTCGTGCGGATCGTCTGGTAGTCGATTGTCTGCCGCGAGCAGTTGCGCCGCAGTTCCTCGACGAAGCTCTTGATCGCTTCGAGATACCCCTCCCGTAGCGATCGCGGGTCGCACAAAAGCTCTCCCATCGCTTCCAGCCCCTCGAACCGGGTTGTGCCGGCATAGTTGAAGTCGAGCTCTTCATCGTCGAGCACGTGAAAGACCAGCACGTCGTGCCCGCGGTGCCTGAGCAGTTTGAGACCCTTGAACAGCCCTTCGCGCGGGGCAAACAGGTCGGAGATCAGGACAATCATTCCGCGTTGCGACTGGTCGTCGGCAACCCGCTCGAGCATGCCGTACATGTCGGTCTTTTCGGCGGGGTTCTGAGCGTCGAGGGCGGCGAGCACCGCGTGCAGATGATTTCGTTTGCTGCGCGACGGAACGACGGCCCGCACGCCGGCATCGAAGCTGACCAGCCCCACCGAATCCTGCTGACGGAGCAACAGGTAGGCCAGGCTCGCGGCGATGGCGCAGGCGTATTCGTATTTGGTCGTGCCGTGCGTGCCGAATTGCATCGATTCGCTGACGTCGACCAGCAGCGTCGAGCGGAGATTGGTTTCTTCTTCGTACTGCTTGATGTAGTACTTGTCGGTTTTCGACCACGCCTTCCAGTCGATGCGCCGGGGATCGTCGCCGGCGACGTATTCGCGGTGCTGCACGAACTCGACCGACTGCCCGAAATACGGACTGCGGTGCAGACCCGACAGAAACCCTTCGACGACGTTGCGTGCCTGCAGTTCCAGTCGCGAGATCCGCGCAATCGCCTCAGGCTGCAAAAATCTTCTGGAATCTCGGGTCACGCGTCAGCTCGCCTTCCTTAGAGGGGGTTTCCTGAACCAGCCGCTGAATCACCTTGTCGGCCGTGATCCCTTCGCTTTCGGCCGAAAAATTGGTGACGATGCGATGCCGCATGACTGGAGCGGCGAGCGCGGCCACGTCATCGGTCGAAACATGGCTGCGGCCGTTCAGCAGGGCCCGAGCCTTGCCCCCCAGCAGCAGGTACTGCACCGCACGCGGTCCGGCGCCCCAGCTCAACCAGTCGTTGATGAATTCGGGGCTCCCCTGGCTCCCCAGGCGCGTTTGCCGCACCAGGGCCAGCGTGTACTCGATCACGTGATCGCTGGCGGGAACCTGCCGCACAATCTTCTGCAATTCGAGGATTTCCGGGCCGCTCAGCACCGGTCGAACCTCGTCGTGCATCACGGCCGTCGTCCGTTTAGCGATCTCGAACTCTTCCTTGAAGGACGGATAGTTCACGAACACCTTGAACATGAACCGATCCTGCTGTGCTTCCGGAAGGGCATACGTCCCTTCCTGCTCGATCGGGTTTTGTGTCGCCAGCACGAAGAAGGGATCGGTCAGGGGGTGGCGGACGCGGCCCACCGTCACCTGCCGCTCCTGCATCGCTTCGAGCAGGGCCGCCTGCGTTTTGGGCGGCGTGCGGTTGATTTCATCAGCGAGGATAACGTTATAGAAGAGCGGCCCTTCGATGAAGCGGAACTCCCGCCGCCCCGTCGTCCGGTTCTCTTCCAGCACCTCCGTCCCTGTGATGTCCGCCGGCATCAGATCGGGGGTGAACTGAATGCGACTGAACGTCATCGACAGGCACCGCGACAGGGTGCTGATCATCAGGGTTTTGGCCAGCCCTGGCACTCCCTCCAGAATGCAGTGTCCGCGGCTGAAGAGAGCGATGAGCAATTGCTCGATCACTTCGTCCTGGCCGACAATCACCTGCGACATCTGGGCTTTGATCGACTCATACGCCTTCTGCAGCTTTTGAATCGACTGCAGGCTGTCCGACGCAAGTGACGTGTCTGACATGATTTATCGTTCGGTTCCCGTAGGGCAAGGGGATGCGCCAATCCGTGGGAAGCACGGGGCCAGCCCGCGCCGCTCCCTTATCTTACGCCAGCCATAGAAGCTCCGCGACAAGAAAAATCCGAAAACGCTTCCATGAGTTGCCGCTCCGATTTGGTCATCTTATCCAACACCCCAAGGGGTAACAAGTTGCACCCGGCTGCAGTGGATTCGCTTTGAGGCTTGCAGGAACTGTGCCGGGTTCGGACAGTCTGCTCAGTTTTTCGCCCCTGTCGGGTCGATGCAAACGGTGGCGGCGCGAATCCGCCTATCCGCATTTTCGTTGCGGACCTATAATTCCCCGTCCGACCAGCCTCGACGACTCGGTCGCGGGGGGCGAATGCTTCGCTCCATTCGATGCACAGGAATTCGGTATGAACGGAATCTCGCGCGGAATCCGCTCGGCGGCATGCATGGCCCTGCTGCTTTTCGGCGGTTGTGTCTCGTCGCAGAACACCCGCATGCCGTCCCTCGCCTACGGCGACCCGCGATCCGACCGGCGTGGATATGACTATCACGACCCCTACCCGGAAAGCCGGGTTGGACCGTATGTCGAGCGACCCAGCGGAGCCGAGCGGCAACGCTCCGAACCACGTCGCACGATGGAGCACGCCCTGACCCCCATGTCGGGCACGCTCCCGCAGTCGGCCGCGCGCTACCCGGATGTGGTCAATCCGTAGTACGATCGGAAAATAGACCAGACCTCGGGCGCGCAAAAAAAGGCCGACGTTTCGCCGGCCTTTTTGGATCTGCGTTCACCGATCAGTTCGTCGCTGCGGACGCCGGCTCGACGCTCACGCGCCGCCCGTTCTGATCGAAGACGACTTTGCCTTCCACGAGGGCAAAAATCGTGTAGTCGCTTCCGAGGCCGACGTTCCGCCCAGGACGCCACTTCGTTCCGCATTGCCGGATGATGATATTTCCGGGAATGACGGCCTCACCGCCGAATTTCTTGACTCCCAGCCGCTGAGCGCGGGAATCACGGCCGTTCCGCGTCGATCCCTGCCCCTTCTTGTGTGCCATGTTCGTACTCGCTTTTCGAAAAAGTCGCTGTCGTCGCTGGAATATCCAATCCGCGCCACCGAACCTTCAATAGCCGAAGGGCGGAAAACGATCGGGCGAACCTCGCCGGAAGACCTACCCTTTTAGCGAATGCCGGCCATTTTTTCAACAGCGAGCGAATTCTGGTAGTGCTACATTTTGCGAGCGGATCGCATTTTGGGGCAGGCGCGCGGATTTGACGTAAGATCCAGTTGTGGGCTATCGGCACGCTCCTCGCCTGCTTCGGTGCGACACCACCGATGCCGTTCTGAATCAAGTGAAATTGAAGCGAGCGATCTTTGCTGTCAACCGCGAGAGTAACGACGGGATTTGAACTCGGTAACTCGATGCTCGACAATGAATTCGCCTTAATTGTCCCGCGTGTTCGTCAAAGTCGGTCCATGATTCGAACTTCGCCGGCAGACCTTCAATTTGCTGCAAACGATTGACGCCGAATGAGAAACGGCTCGCAGCACACCGCACTCACGGTCACATCTCCCAACAGATGCTTCCGATTCCGCTGATGCCGGGGATCGGTCAGAGACTCGAAGCACGAACCAATCGATTCCACGTTCACGACTTTGGCCGCCATGCCAGACATCCCGAAACAAGGTCGGCGAACTCGCCGCGCGATTCTCCGTCTCGCGAACCTGCAAGCTCCGCCATGTCCGCAAGATGTACCAGCTCCAGATGAATCGCGCCAGCCTGTGTGGGCCCCCTATTTATGCGCTGGCCCTGCCACCCAGCCCCGTCTCGGTCGCAGGAGCTTGCTTCCCTGCGCGGCGCGAGATATAGTGTACATATAAATACTATGTCGAAACTCGCCGAGGAACAGCCATGTCGTTCGATTTCAGGGGGACCGACTTCATTGCGACGCTCGATCAGCGCGTGACCCGCTTGCTCGAATGCGCCGGCATTGGCGGTCCGCCGGTGGATGCGATTCGCGTCGCGCGCCGGCTGGGGATT
>JAGVKR010000057.1 GCA_020050375.1 Planctomycetales bacterium | reverse complement strand
CGAGGAGTTCGCGCGCCCCGGCGATCATCGTGGCCGATTCGGCCCCGCGGCGCTCGTGGGCGTGCAGAATTGCCAGACAACGCTCGCGCTCGGACCCTGCGGGGAGTGGATCGATCGTCTCGAGGATCGGCTGGCCATCGGCGAATCCCATTTCGCGGCGCATGGCATCGAAGTCGAGCTGCGAGTCGATCAACGTCCCGTCGAGATCAAAGATCACTCCGCGCAGGCTCATCGGAAAAAATGGCTCCAAAGTGATCGGGCGCCGGGCACACCTATTCCGGCAGCGGCACCTGTTCGGAAGACATCAGATACGCCACGAGATCGCGGAGCTGATCGGGCGTGAGGTCTTTGAGCACCCCTTCGGGCATCAGCGAATCGGTCGTGGAGCGCCGTTCGTCGATTTCCGAGAGCTCGACGGTCACCCGTTCCTGCTGGGTTTGAAGTGTGATCGTCCGTTCGGTCTGCTCGACGACGACTCCGGTGACGATCCGGCCCGATTTGAGCCCCACGACCGACATGCGGAAATCGGCGGCCACCGAGGCGCTCGGGTCGATCAGATTCTCCAGCAGGTATTCGAGGTTCTTGCGGTTCGAGCCGGTCAGGTCCGGGCCGACCGCTTTTCCCTGCCCGTACAAAACGTGACAGTTGGCGCAAATCTTCTGAAAATGAGCTCGTCCGGCCGAAAGGTTGCCCGCCGCAATCCCCTCGGCGGGCAATCGCGCCTTGTATTCGGCGATCTGCCGGCGTTTCTCGACATCGGTGGCCCGCGCCTCGCCCCAAACTTTGACGAGCAGCGCGGTCAGGTCGCGGTCTTCGAAACTCTGGATCTGCCGCGCATGGAATGCCGAGACGTCGCGGCGGGCGATACGTCCTGCTTCCACGGCTTCAAGCAGCGCCAGGGCATACGCGGGACGCGACGAGAGGGTGTCGATCGCGATACTACGTTCCTCGGGGCTGAGCCGCGGGTAAACATCGAACACGAGCTTGGGGCTCTCCGGCGTGTCGAACACGGCCAGGCCGCGGATCGCCTCGACCCCCAGCTCGCGATCGGCAACGAGCTTTTGCAGAAGCGGCAGCAAATCGGGAGACCGAACTTCGACCAGCGTTCGCAGCGCCTGCCGGCGGTTTTCTACGTCGGCCTGGCCATCGCCGACAATCTGGCGCAGTTCATCCGCCGCACGGCCGTCGCCGAAAACGACCGACAACTCGCGGAGCCGTGTGCGAAGCTCCGCCGAGGCATCGGGCTCGAGCGCGGCGGCCACCTGGGCCCAGGACTTGGGAGCCGTCGCCTTCCTCCAGCCGCGCAGGGCGTCGCTCATCCCCGCAAGCACTTCGAGGCGGTAAGCGATGTCCTGGCGTCGAGGGAGACTTTCGACCAGGACGTTGACCGCCGTCGCCTGTCGATCGAGGTCGGCCGTGATCCGCCGCACGATGTGCCGGCGAACGAGCGGCATCTTCGTGGTTTCGACGAGCGCGGCGGCTTCTCCCGGCGCCATGAGCAACGCCGATTCGATGCCGTACCAGATCATCAACTGCAACGTTGCATCGGTCGCAAACTCGCCGCGCCACGCCAATGGCTTGGCGATCGCCCAGCGATCGGCGGGCGACATTCGCTGCAGCGACGACGCGAGAAACAACTGGACGAGTCCCGATAAATCCGACTCGGCCAGCCGCGCCAGAGCCTTTCGCGCAGCCGCCGACGGCTCCCCCCGATCGACGATCAGCCGCACGGCCCAGGATCGAACGTGCTCATCGGGATCACGCAGCCGGTCGATCAGCCAGGCTTCGTCGATGGCGCCGATTCCCCACAGGCACCAGAGGGCCCGCAAGCGCCGGGTGACGTCCTTCTGCTGCTCGAACATCTGAAGCAGTTGGGTTCGCACCGCAGTCATATCACCGCCAGCGGCGGCACGTTCCTGCAGGAGTCGCCGCGACTGGCGGACGTACCAGTCGTTCGCGTGCAATTGCAGCGCGACGAGCTCGCTGTCGCTCTGCGCCGCGAGATTGAGCCCGACGACCGGCTTGAGCCCGCCATAGGCGATTTTGAAGATGCGCCCCGACGTGCGATGGACGCCGTCGTTTTCGTGGCATTCGCCGACGTCGGTCCAGTCGGCGAGGTACACGCCGCCGTCCGGGCCGTAGATCAGGTCGATCCCTCGGAACCACCGATCGCCGATGAAGCAGAGATCGGCGGCGTGCCGCCCCACATAGCCGGTTCCTTTTCGTTCGAGCCGGTCGTTGTTCAAACGGTGGCCGTGAAAATTGACGGTCAGCATTGTGTTGCGGTATTGCGGCGGCCAGTTGTTGCCGAGGTAGATCATCAAACCCGAGTGGGCGTGGCCGCCGCCGGCCTGCGACGTCGTGGGGCTGACGCCGATTTTGCGAATGTCGCTCCAGACTTCCCCCGTGTCCCAATGGAAGTGATCGGCAGTCTGCTCGATCAACTGGTAGAGGTTCGGGTTGAAATCGCTGCCGTACATCCGGCGGTAGTGGGCGCCGGGCACGACGTGCCAGAGGTGCCCGATGACGGTGTTGATGAAAAACATCTGGCCGTGATCGTCGTAGTCGAAGCCCCACGAGTTCGTCGTGCCGTGGGCCACCGCTTCGAACGCTTCGCGCGTGGGATGGTAGCGCCAGATGCCGGTGTTGATTCGCACCCGTTGCGAATCGGAAGCTCCCGGCTTGCCGACGGCCGACGTGGCGAGAATCCCGTGCCGGCCGTAGAGCCAGCCGTCCGGCCCCCATTTGAGGCCATTGACGATGTTGTGGCGGATGGCGCCGTCATCCCATCCGTCGAGGACGACGATCGGCGGACCGTCGGGGACGTCGTCGTGATTGCGATCGGGAATGAAGAGCAGTTGCGGGGCGCAGAGCGCCCACACGCCGCCGAAGCCGACTTCGACGCTCGTCAGCTTCTGAGCCTGATCCCAAAAGACAGTCCGCTTGTCGAATCGGCCGTCGCCGTCGGCGTCTTCGAGGATCACGATCCGGTCGCGGAGGTCCTTGGCGAAATTGACCTGTGATTCCGCGTAGGTGTAGTTCTCGGCGATCCACAGTCGCCCGCGTTCGTCGGTCGTCAAGGAAATAGGCTGTTGCACGTCCGGCTCGGCGGCGAACAGCGAAGCGCGAAACCCCTCGGGGAGTTGGATGCTGGCAAGCGCCTCTTCGGGCGTCGAGAGTTGGTCTTTGGGATCCTGAGTGTTTCGGGGGGCAGGAAAAGTTGGCTTCTCCTCCGCCGCGAGCGGGAGCCCGACGGCGATGAATACCAAGCCTGCAAGAAGTGTCCTTGTCGGTGAAGGATGTCTCATCAGATTTCCGAAGTGGATAAAGTTGAGAAAGGTTAGACGAATTCCGATTGAGCCGGGCACTCAATGATTCGGCGATGAGTCGGCGGAAGTTCGCTCGCGAGTTGTTTCGTGGACTTCACGGAGGAATTGAAACCGTTCGCGCATATCGCGGAAGACGAGCAACAGGCCCAGCACGAGGGCGCCGATTCCGGCGACGTTGATCATGTAGGTGACGATGGAAACTCCGGTTCGTAGATTCTGCGGAAGCACACCCAAACTACGCACGATGAACCCCGCGCCCGCGAGACCGGCGAACGCCAGAACGAGCAGCGGCATCGATGTCGACAGCCGCAGGTAACGGATGCAGATCACGAGGCCGGCGATTTCCAGAATAATGCTGCTCCAGCCGAGCAATTCGTAGATCAAACCGATCATCGAGCTTCTCCAACGGGTCCGGCGCAGTCCGTCCTACTCATCTTCCGCTTTCGGCTCACTCGCCTGCTTCTCAAACACAATCGCATGCTGCCAGGGCAGCGTGCCGATCGTTTCTTTCCATTTCAGCCGGAACTCGGGAAAGTCGACTTCTTTCTTCACCTGGGCTTCGGTCATTTTGTGAACAAGCTTGATCAGGACTTTGGGGTCTTCCATGCGAAACTCGACGAACACAACCCGCCCCCCCGGTTTCATCGCCCTGGAAATCGCCAGCAGCATCTCGTAGGGGAATGCAAACTCGTGATAGACGTCGACCATCAGCGCCAGGTCGAGACTCTCAGCTTCCAGCCGAGGGGTCTTGTCGGTGCCCAACACCAGAACGACGTTCTCGATCTTGCGGCTCTTGAGCTTGCCGGCGAGCCGATCGAGCATCTCCTGCTGCACGTCGACGGCGAACACTTTTCCCATGCGGCCGACGCGACCGGAAATCGGCAGTGTCAACACGCCGGACCCGGCGCCGATGTCGGCGACGACCATTCCCGGCTCGAGGGCGAGGGCCTTGATCAGCTTGCTGGTCGCCTCCTCTTTTTCGCGGTCCTCGCGTTCGAGCCAATTGGCGGCTTGAAAGCCCATCACCTGGGCGATTTCACGCCCCATGTAGAATTTGCCGATGCCATCGCGGTCGTGCTCGTCGCGGAATTCGTAACGGGAGGATTCGCTTTCCTCGGAGGGCTGGGCCGATTCTGCTTCG
>JAGVKR010000593.1 GCA_020050375.1 Planctomycetales bacterium | reverse complement strand
TGCGGATATTGAAATGGGTGTGCAGTCGCCACTTCACCAGCCCGCTGCCGGTCCGGTCCTTCAACAGCGATGCGGCGGCCATGCGCGGCAAGGCGTTCAATTGAGCAGATACAGCAGGACCAGCAGGCAGTACTTGTCAAAGGACAGTTCCCGATTGCCAGCCCGATCCCGATCGCATCCGACGTCGCGCAACCGTTCCAGCAGTGGAACGATCTGGTCGAGGTGCTTCAGGCCGGTGACCTGCTCCGCTTTCAGCCGTTCCACTTTTCGCGTCTTCCGTGTCGACATTCACGCCATCCGTCAATTTGGCAGTCCTCCATGCCCTTCCGCGAGCAATGCGCAAATTGCGTGCCGAACACTATTGCCTTTTCTTCCCCTTTTCTTACCGGATCGCAATCCCTTGGCGTAGCAGTTTCTGCGCGTGCCGGCAATCGCATTGGACGCCGTTGATTGGTTCGGATAATCTGAAACGGGCGACCGGGGCCTCCGCGGATTGGCGATTGGCTCCGGGAGCGCAGCTGTTCCTTCCGGGAAATGGTGGAACGGCCGCGGGTGGTGAGATCGTCTCGGAGTGACTCAAATGGCCGCCATCAACTTTCGCGACCGCCTGCTGCAGGGGCTCGGGGGCGATTGGCCAGCCGGAGGTGATCTGCGGCCTCGGCTCCGAGAGACCCTCCGCAAAGATGGGTATCGCATCGAGTCGGTGTTCTACGACGCCGAGCCGGGAGATTCCATCCCCGCGTATCTGCTGATTCCCGACGGAGTGAATGCGGCCCATCCCGCACCGGCCGTGGCGGTCTGGCACCAGCACGCCGGTCAGTGGAACAAGGGAAAATCGGAGCCAGCCGGTTTGGGCTATAACCCCATGCATCACACGGGGGTGGCCCTGGCCCGGCTGGGCTATGTCGTCCTTTGCCCTGATGCGCTGTGCTTCGAAGAGCGGCAGGATCCGACGGGAAAACTCAAGAACGGCGATTACGAGCGGTTCGAGTTTCTGCGGTATGTCATCGCCGGAAAATGCATGGCCTGGAAAAACATCCTCGACATGCGTCGCGCGGTGGATTTTCTCGTCAGCCGGCCGGAGGTGCAGGCCGATCACCTGGGGTGTTACGGACATTCGATGGGCTCGACCTTCACCTGGCTGGTGGGGCCGTGGGAGCCGCGTCTCAAATGCCTCGTCGGAAATTGCTGCCTGCCGACATATAAGGCCATCCATGACGGGCACATGCTGCATTGCTTTCCAAACTTTGTGCCGGGAATCCTCCCGCACGGCGACACGCCCGATATCGGGGCGCTGATCGCTCCCCGGGCGTTGCATCTGAATTTCGGCGATCAGGATCGGGGAAGCCCGATCGACGAAGTCCGGCGCGGCGTGACCGTCATTGCCCGGGCCTACGAGAGCGTTCACGCACAAGACAAATTCTCGTACTTCATCGAATCGAACACCGGACACGTGCTGTCGGACGAAATGTGGCGCCGGACCAGCGCGTGGTTTGCCAGACATTTGAGGAATGCATGAACGCTTTGGAGTACGCCCAACGGCTTGTGAGCTTCGATTCGGTCAGTCGCAAATCGAACGTCGACGTGACCAATTGCGTCGAGGGAATGCTTCGCGACCTGGGCTTCGAGATCGAGCGGCTCGAATACGACGACGCGAACGGCGTTCGCAAGGCGTGCGTCGTCGGTCGAAAAGGGCCGGGCTCGGCATCAGGCGGACTGGCCTATTTCGGGCATACCGACGTCGTCCCGGCCGATCCCTGGTTCTTCCCCGATCACGGCCCGTTCACGCCAACGGTGAAGGAAGGACGCCTTTACGGTCGCGGCAGTTGCGACATGAAAGGCTCTGTTTCGTGCATGCTGGCGGCCGCCGCACGCGTGCCGGCCGAAAAACTGCGCCGGCCGGTGTACATCACGTGCACGGCCGACGAGGAAATCGGGTACGGGGGAGCACAGGAGGTGGCACGGCGTTCGCAGTTCTATCGCGAAATGGTGACCGGAGGGGCGCACGGAATCATCGGCGAGCCGACGTGCCTCGAAGTCGTCTACGCGCACAAAGGGACGTATGGCTTTACGGCGGTCGCGCACGGTCGCGCCGCTCATTCCAGCACGAACAAGGGGATCAACGCCAATCTTGCCATGATCCCGTTTCTCGTCGAGATGAAGAAACTGCACGACGAGCTCGAGCGCGACCCGCAATGGCGGCATCCCGATTTCGATCCGCCAACGATGAGCATGAACATCGGCATCAACGATCACACGGCGGCGATCAACATCACCCCTCCGCAAAGCGTCTGCACGGTTTATTTCCGGCCGATGCCCGGCCACGACGCCGACGCCCTGCTCAGCCGCGGTCGATCGATTGCCGAGCAGATGGGCCTGGAGTTTCGCCTCGGTCACCGCGGAAGGCCGCTGTATGTCGATCCGGCGTCCCCGTTCGTCCAGGAAGTGCTGCGGCTGGCCGGGCGCGCGAAGCCGCGGACGGTCGCCTATGGAACCGATGGGGCCATGCTGACAGAGCTGACGAACCTGCTGGTGCTCGGCCCGGGCGACATCGCCCAGGCCCACACGCACGACGAATGGATTTCG
>JAGVKR010000446.1 GCA_020050375.1 Planctomycetales bacterium | reverse complement strand
TCCGTAAACCAGACCGCCCATACCGAGCCCCAACGAGCTGGTCGAAACAGGCACTGGCGCTGGGTCGGACACGCTCCTCGCCAGCGAAGAAGCCCCGATCAGCGTGGCTGCCGTTCGCCCTCGATGTGCGTGAAATGGATATCGAACTGCTTGTTCGTGATGAAGAGCATGGTGACGTCGTTTTCCTCTGTCGCGCCGTGAGACTGGGTGAGCCCCTCGGGAAACCAGACGAAGGAACCCGGTCCATATTCCCCGGCGTGGGTCCGCAATATTCCATCCAGAATGTAAATTCCGTGCGCACAGCTATGCCAATGAGACGATGCCGTGTGACCGGCGGGATACCGAACCTTCCAGATCGCCATCCCCGTCTCGGCGTCGACCTTGCATATCTTGAGCAGGAATTCGCTGTCGAGCTCGGGGACTGGGACGGCTTCCCACGGCAATGCATTGGTATCGAGCGCGAAATAGTCGTCCATCTCCACTTTCTCCACTTTCCGTGTGACGCATTGCCTCGTGACGTACGGGCAATGATCCCGTTGTCGCAAGGATTCCAGGGATTCCGGGGAACGCGATGCGGCAACCGCCGCGAACCAGCCTTCTTCGTGGATGCTCGCCCTTATGGATCCGCCTGGGGAGCCATTGAGCTTGGCGAAGTGACGTCTCGAAGAGCCGCTTCACCCGCATTTTTCAAAACGATCCGCATGACATGCCATCCCTGCGCGACGCCGTCCTTGTCGAAGGCGGAAAAAGGCGGATCATATTTCTTGCCGCGCGCCTGCGTGCAGAAATCCAGCGCCCATTGGCCGCTCCCGCGCTGCTCCTCATAGCGGCACTGCCCCACCGTGCCGTCGCGGCCCACGGTGAAATGATAGACATTCAACGCGCGCTGCTCATATCCCGGCGCCGGCGCCAGCAGGCGCTCCCGCAGCGCGGGCGTAAAGGCGATCCCCTGCTGAAATTCGACCTCGGCTATCGCGCCCTGATAGTTCCCGCGAAGCTCCAGGCCCAGCGGCGGCGGGGGCGTTCCCATCTCCTTCCCGCACACGACATTCGGCGGCGCGGACGTGTTGGTCGGAACGTGGACCACCATGCGGCATGACGTGATCGCGCCGGTCCGATCGATCGAAAATACCAGCGAGGCAAACATCTCGCTCTCGCGGAATGTGCCGTTACCCGGCAGGATCCACGTCACTCTGCCCGCATAAGTGCCTCCCACCGCCTTGCCCGCCGCATCGCGTCCAGGGGAAAAGCGCGCCTTGGCCATGAGCCGCTGGCACGTAGCCGCGTCGAGCACATCGAACCCGCTGCTTTTCGCGATATCGCAGCGACGGGGATTTCCGGTCTGGTCGACGGTGAGCGAGTAGCCCGTGATGCCGGTCATCCCGAAACGCAGCGCGACCGCCGGATAATCCTCCGGGCTCATGAAGTCCGCGAAAGAGCCAAGCGCCTTGACGCGAACCGGCTCCGCCGCCTGCGCCCCGGCAAAGGGCATGGGCGCGCACGCCAGCAGCGAAAGGGCGAGCAGCGAAAGGCGGGCGGTGTTCATGGCGATTGTCTCCTGGTGGCGTCGAAGTCCGCGGTCACGTGCCCCGGTTTCCACACTCTAACCTCACACCGACCGAACTCGCGTGAGCCGCACAAACCCAAGCCAACAGTGAAAGGCTTAGTCGGAGTTGGTGAGGGGTTCGAACCTTCGGACGGGAAACCCCTCACCACGCTCCGCTATTTCGAGGCGCGGGGCGTCCACATCGTCAGCCCCTTGGCCTTGCCCGCGAAAGTAGCCCGATCGGCTGGCGACAAATTGGCCCGGCCGCTCATGACGCCCATGCCGATCTTGCACTTCACGAAATAGGTCTCGTCGCCTTCGACCTCCAGCGCCAGCCGATCCGTCGCCTCGCCCTCGGTGAAATATTCATGCTTCCCCGGCTCGGCGGCGATCGCATAATATTTGCCCGAACCCAGCCGCGCGACCTCGGCCTCGCCTTCGTGAACGGTGCAGCCGAGCGCCGCGCCCATCATCGAACCGGGGCGAAAGAACACCACCTGCGCCTTGCCTGTCTGCGGCGCCGGCAGTGCGCCCGATTTCGTGACGATCGCCGCGCCGCCATCCTGCGCGGCGGCGATCCCGCTACCCGCGACGAACAATGCGGAAAGGACCGCGCCGTTGAAGATTGCCTGCTTGATCATGATATTTCCTTTCTGATTGCTATGATTGAATCGAACAGGGCCTGTCGCTGACGGGCAGACCGATAGCGGCGGACACTTTGGCGTTTCCGCGCGTCCCCGCCTGCAGGATCATCTCGTCACCATCGATCAGAAAACCGGCGAGCGGCACGATCATGCTCGCCCCGACGGCCGCGCCGAAATGCGACTCTCCGCTCGCGCCGAAATGGAAGCGCCCGACAGGAATCCGATCGGTCCCGCATTGCAGATAACGCACCATGACGATCAGCTCGCCCGCCTTGCCGCCCCACCCCGCCTTGGCGACGTGCGAGACTTCGCCACGGCCCGTGACGCCGATCGGCAGAACCACATGGCCGTTGACCCTCACCGGCTCGACCAGACGGATGTCGAACATGTCGCCGATCTTCGCAGTTTTCGAACTGATCGAATCGACAATCTCGATTTCGATCGCCGTCTTCGCTGGAAGTTCCAGCCGCAATGGGCTTTCAGGAACCGAAGCATCCGGCGCGGCCCCGTCACTGCCCGTGATGGTCGCCATGAGCAGCACGGCAGCCAGCGTCGCGTTCACCGAACCGGCCTCGCGCCCTGGGGCATCGCCGATGGAATTTCCGTCACGGTCACTTCTGGGAGATCACCGATGCCTGGACCACCGCCGCCTCGGTGCCCGTCACCGGCGCGACCGCCGGAACGACGGAGGCCGCTGCGACGGGAACCGTCATAGGCTGCGGCGGAGCGGCGGCGAAGGCGACGGGGACGTCTTCATCGATGATCCCGTTCACGACCGTCCCCAGCGGAATGACCGCACTGGTTCCCGTCATGAAAAAGCCCGCGGGCAGGAACACGATAGCCGATGTCGCGATGGCGCCGCCGCCAGCCTTCACGCCCTTGTCAGCCGCCGACCCGGAAATCCTGATCCGTCGCTCGTTCGTCGAAATATACAGCAGGCGGGTTTCGATATTGCCCGACTTGCCCCACATCCCCTTGTTGCGCACCGAGGTGATCTCACCGACGGCGTTGCTGCCGACGGGAATGACGACCTGCCCGCTGAGCAGGACCGGGTCGGCCACCTCCAGGCTGAAGCGATCCCCCACCTTCAGATGCTTGCCCCTGGTGGTCAGGTTGTTGAGCGTCCTGAGCATGACCGGCGTACCCGCCCGCAACATCGCGCCCTGCGGCTGCGCTCCCACGACGAGCGGCCCGCCGTCCTCGGCATAAGCGGAACAAGCGGATCCAGCCAGCAGCGTGGCGATGATGATTTTGTGCAACGGATTCCCCCGAATCGTGGCGCCCCTGCCACAGCGGCCAAAGGCACCACGCGGGGTTGCGGGTCAACGTCAGGATTGGTCCGTAATGGACGGATTTGATTGTGGGGCCAGTGCCTTGGTGCTGATCGGTATTCCGCCCGGAGGTCCTGACTCCTTCTTTCATCGGCAGCGCTACCGCACCCCAAAACGGGCCCAAGTCGAGCGGCCCCATCTCCCCACCATCGTCATCCCGGACCTGATCCGGGATCCCGCTTGTCTTGAACACGGCAGAGGAAGAAGCGGGGGCCGGGATCCCTTCCAAATCTCATTGAGGATCGTGTCTGCGGAACTTAGTGTCCCCGAATTACGGTGCCGTTCAGTGGCCCTACGCCTCGCCCCAATCGCGACGACGGCCCTCGACTTCTCTTTCGGCTCGGCGCTGCCCAAACGCCATGGATTGCTCGAGCCGACGTGACAGCGTAGCGGCGTAGTCCTTGACCTTCACCCGCTCGTCACCTGCCCAAGCATCGATACTAGCCTTTTGCTGCCCGTAGAATTACGGTGACAGTTTACTAAATCCGGATCGCCCCATCGGCTTTGCATGTTCCCATTTTGTTCTTGACCTTCACACGCAGTTTTGCTATCTCGCGTCCCGCTAAAAGCGCCACCAATCGCGCTCCAACATCGGGAAAAGTCGAGCACACCCATGCAACCCGAAATCCTCGCCAATGCCCCCCGCTGCGGCGCGCGCACCCGCGCGGGATCGGCCTGCCTCTCGCCCGCCATC
>JAGVKR010000597.1 GCA_020050375.1 Planctomycetales bacterium | reverse complement strand
GTACTCCGTGAACAAAGAGATTGAAGACGGCGAACGCGAGCAGGCGAAACGGATGGCCAAGCCCCCTGCGCCCCTGATCGGGGGCTCGAAAGCGGCGCCGCGCGCGGCGCGGCGGAACGAGCGCGAAGTGCGCAAGGAGATTTCGACCATCGAAAAGACGATCGCCCGTCTCGACGAGCAGAAGAAGCAGGTCAACGATCAGTTGATGAAGTCAACCGACCCGGCCGAAGCGATGCGGCTGCACAATGAAGTGACGACCATTTCCGCGCAACTCTCGGAAGCTGAAGAGCGTTGGTGCCGGTTGCAGGAGGAGATCGAGGCCGCGTGAGATGGCTCGCGCGCGACTGGTACGGTGGACGCAGGGTGCCACGGCCAGCGCCCGAAGGAAGTCGGCCGTGCGAGCGTCTCGGGACTTCAATCGTCAGATCGACTCAGCTTCTGGATCTGTCATCGCGCTCGCTTCTGCTGCTTGTGGGAGGCCAACTCACCGTTCGCACAGCCGACTCCCGTTGGTCGCTGGCTGTGGCACCCGGTTTTTCCCGGAGTGGAGGCTACTCACCGTTCGCATTCATTCAGTGATCTCAAACGGGCTCAGCGGATCGAGCTTCAGATCCCAATCGTCCCGGATTCCGGCGTACCAGCGCGCCGATCCCCAGCGCCAGTCAGTGGCATATTTGACGAGTCCTCTTTTCACCGGATTGTGGTGGACGTAGTTGATCTTTTCTTCCAGCTCGTCGGCCGTGTAGATGTTCCGATCATGGCCCCCTCCCGGCAGCCAGAATCGCTGCTTGCCGTCCGAATCGACAATGCGTTTCAAGATTGGTGCTTTGAGCTTTCTCCATCTGCGAAGCACCCGGCCGGAAAATTGGCCTTTCAATTCAGCCAACACGTCTTTGACGGGGAATTCCGGAAGCTTGGGCTTCAGGAGTAAATGCACGTGCTCAGGCATGATGACCCAGGCATAGAGCTTGAACTCAAACAGCGGCCGTGTCCGTTCGAGTTCTTTCACGAACAAATCTTTGATCGCGTCATTATTGAAAAGTGGGATCCGATTGAAGCAGGAAAATGTCAGAAACCGGAGATCGCCGGGAACTTCATAGCGATGAAGTCTCTTTCGGTGAATCTGTCCATCTGAAGGCATGACGTCTCCTCCGAAGTATTCTTCAGCGTCTGTTCACCGTTCGCACGGCCGACTCCCTTCGGTCGCTGGCCGTGGCACCCGACTTGTGTCTTCATATGAATCGACAGGCGAAGATTTTGGCGCTGCGCAGGCGGATCGCCAGCTCCATGTACTTGCCGCGGAGAGCGGAGAGATCGTCGGATCCCTTCCATCGGCATTTCGTCCAAGGGGCGTCGCCGCTGATCGGGACCGAATCTGCAAAGGAAAAGCCTTCGACCGGCTTGCCCTTTTCGCGCAACTCGACTTCGACGCTGCCGGCGCGGGACGTGCGGGCGTTGATCTCGATCTGCTTGCCCCGGAAGATCGTCGCGTTCATCGTGAACTGCCCGATCGCATCGGCCTGAATGCCGGCCAGCCGCGCGTCCTGCCAGAGGGCCCAGGCAATGCCCGTCGTGGCTTTATAGTCGGCGTAGAAGTTCTCAAAGAAGATTTCGTTGTGCGTCGTGTTGTAGGCGTCGTAGGGCAAGGCAAGACGGCCGTCGGGGAGTTGGACCAGGTTGGGTTGGGCGTAGAGCGATCCGCCGTCCCATTCGCCCGCCTTGCCGAGCTTGATGATCGGCTCGTAGGAAACCCAGGAATAGACGCGACCGTCGCGGCTCACGGCGAGCCGCACGTCGACCGAATCGCTGCCGCGGTGATAGATCGCGGGGAAGAGCAGCCGCAGCGACGGATCGCCGGGGTAAGTTGTGTAGCAGTTCGTGTAGTAATCGTCGGCGGGAGAATCGAGGGGCCCGGCGTGGAGGAGCGCCTGCGGCGCGGGCCAGTCATAAAAGTCGGTCGTCTCGGAGCGGGAGATTGTGCGACCGCTCAGGTGGTGGCGAAAGTAGCCGACGTACTTCTCGAGCAGCGGATCCCAGGCGGCGATGTTGACAGTGTCGGCGAAATAGCGGATCAGCGGCTTGGGATTCTTCTTCCAGTGGTAGCCGTCGGGAGAGGTGGCGCCGTAGAGCCCGTATTTGGCCATCGAGCCGGCCCCCGCGGCGGCGTCGTCTTTGGGGAGAGCGTCGAAATGGAACCCCTTGTAACGCTCGTCGGCCGGGCCGTGGTCGTCTCGAAAGACCGAACCGCCGTTGTTGAAGGGGCTGACCAGATTGTTCGCGCGCGAGCCGTTGTACGAGAGGATCTCGAGAGACGGCTTCGTCCAGTTCCAACCGTCGGTGCTTTCGGCGTAGGCGAGCGCGCTACCGCTCAGCTCCATCACCCGTTCCTGATCGACCGTCGTCTTCTGCGGCTCGCCAGTGAGGCGCGCGTCGTACCAGCAGCGGTAGCGGCCTTCGTCAAAGAGGACGGTGGGGCTGGTCGCATTTTTTTCCCAGGGCTTGTCGGCCACGAGCCAGGGCTTCGAGCGCTCGGCGACTTCCTGGACGATGCGAATCCCGAAGGGAACGTCGGCAGGACGAAAGCCGTGGCCTCCCTGGTCGAACGTCTTCTTGAAATCGCGGGCGTATGTTTCGAGTTGCGCTTTTCCGGCCGGAGTGACGCGGGCCGGATCGAGCGTGACCTGCAGATCTCCTTTTTTGACGTGAAACCAGTCGAGGAACAGAAACAGCGTTCGCTCAGGAGTCGGGCGCGGCTTGGGAGACTCTTCGGCAGAGACTGCCAAGGACGGCAGACAGGAGAGGGCCGTGCCGGCGAGGCCCGCGCGCAATACGTCACGCCGCGTCCAATGCGATTGTTCGTGCATGGGGGATGCTCGGGTTTTGAGAGGGGGATGACGAGGCTGGGGAATAAAGCTCGAAGACCGAAATTCAAATGTCTAAGGAAAGACAAAAACCGAAATGCAAAATGGAATACTCTTCGAGCTTTGAATTTTGTTTTTCATTAGACATTTGAGTTTCGGATTTCGTCATTCTCCCATCACGCCAGCGGCAGCTTCCACGGGGCACGATACGGGCGGCTCTGCATCGCGGCGGCTTCGGCGTCGCCGATGATTTGTTCTTTCGCCGGATCCCACGTGATCCGCCGGCCGGTGCGGACGGCGATGTTCCCCAGGTGGCAAACGGTCGCCGAGCGATGGCCGATCGCCACGTCGCAGATCGGGAGCTTGCGACTGCGGATGCATTCCAGCCAGTTGGCGTGGTGGTTGTCGCTTTCGTAGAGATGGACATCGCCGGACGAGAGCGGCTGCTCGACGATGTCAGCGGGATTCGATTCGAGGCGCTTGCGATCGACATGGATCGTTCCCTTTTCTCCCTCGAACGTCGTTCCGCCGCGGTGATCGTGCCCGCAGATCAGCTTGACGCCGCTCGCGTACTCGTAAACGATCTCGCACCACTGGGGGACTTCGTAGAGTTGGTCCTTGTTGTACCTGGCCCTGCCTTCGATCGAGACCGGGCCGCTTTCGTCCATCCCGAGACCCCACTGGGCAATGTCGAGATGATGCGCGCCCCAGTTGGTGAGCTGCCCGCCCGAATAGTCCCAGAAGAAGCGGAAGTTGTAATGAACGCGGCGGACGTTGTACGGACGCTCGGGAGCGGGGCCGAGCCAGAAGTTGTAGTCGAGCTCAGGGGGAGGGGCGCTGTTGGGCTCGGCGGCGCCCTTGAAGTTGACTCCCGAGATCCC
>JAGVKR010000840.1 GCA_020050375.1 Planctomycetales bacterium | reverse complement strand
GCCCGCGGGCGCGACGCGGCTGTCGCTGGCCGTCGTCATCGGAATTGTCCTGGGAATTCTCAGTGGGTGTGCCGTCCTGGATTTCAATCCCGGCTGGCCCCCTTCCAATGCGCTTGCGCGATTGATGGTCATTGTTCTCCCGGCCGCATGCGTTGTCGAAGTCGCGGCGACATTCGGACGGGTTCCGCGCTGGATCATTTGGGGATTCCGGCTGATTCTTGCGGCGGCGATCGGCCGGATCGTTTTGCATGGATCAGTCTACATGGATGGTCGCAGCAGCGACTGGGCGATCTCCCAGGCCAATACGGTGCTCGCCGTTTGCGCCATAGTTCTGGCAACCGAATGGGGACTTCTGACCTGGTTGTCGCGGCGCAAGGCAGCGGTCTCGGTTCCCCTGGCCCTGGCGGCGGCACTACTGACGGCGGGCATGGCGACGATGCTCGCCGGTTACCTGCGCGGTGGAGAATTCGCACTGCCTTTGGTGGCAGCGGTCACCGGAGCGGTTGCAGGGCTGTGGGCCGTCACAAAGCAGCCGGGGATCGAAGGAGCGATCGGCATCGGCGTTGTCGGGCTGAGCGGTCTGCTCTTGATCGGGCGGTTTTTCGGCGGGGTTTCTACGGTGAGCGCGCTGGCCATTCTGCTGGCGCCGATTTTGTGCGTTGTCAGCGAGCTTCCGCAGCTTCGCAAAAGGAATGCCTTGATCGTCGGCGCCGTGCGGCTGGTCGCTGTCGCCATCCCGCTCATGATCGTCCTGGCCGACGCCAAGCTCGAATTCGACCGCAAGTCGGGGCCGCAGGCGGAATCGGAGTCGTACGGAGATTGAGGCTCAATCCCGCCGCTTGAGCCAGTATTCCAGAAAATCCAGTTCTTGCAGGAGCGCCTCGGGAGTCGGCAGATGCGGAGCTCGGGTCGTCATAACCACGCGGCCCTCGTATCCGAGCAGGCGATTGACGGCCATCAAATGATTGAGCGCCTGCCAGTTGCGCGGCGGATCGGCTGTTCCCCCGCCGACCAGCACCGGGCGCGGGGCCATCAGCGCGTGCAGGTCCACCAGGTCGTCACCAGCGTCGATCAAATCTTTGTACAGTCCGGTCCGCGGGTTTTCGGCGGAAGGGATTCCCGGTTTCCGCAGCACATCCGGAGCGTAGCCGAGATACCAGGGCTCCCAGTAGTTGACGCTCCCGTTGCTTTCATCGAACACGATCCCCGGATCGGACCAGACGGCACATGCGAATTTGTCGTAAAGGCACGCGGCGAAGATGGACCACTTGCCACCATATGACAGCCCGATGATGCCGATCCGCGCGGGATCGACTTCGGGCATCTGCGCCAGCAGCGTGTGACACACAGCCGCGGCGTAGGCGAGGAGTGTCAGCGGCTGTCGATGCAGTTCGACGCCGGCCCGGATCAGCAGCTCGCGTGTGTCGGCCTTGGGCTTTTCTGCTCCTCCCGGCGTGCCGATCGAGAGCGTGACGAAGCCCCGGCGGACCAATTGCAGTCCGTAGTCGTAGCTGTTGCGAGCCTTGGCATCCCGTCCAATGCTGCTATGCGGCTCGTAGAACGGCACAAACACGGCGGGGAACGGCCCTTTCCCGTTCGGCACGAGCAGATAGGCGTCCGAGAGCGTTCCGTCGGGCAGAACTTCGATGTGCAGGTGATGCTCGGTGTAGCCGTCGCGCTCGACCGATTCCAGCCGCTTGACGTTGGGACGTGCGGGCAACTCGGGCCAGGCCCCGAGCCGGCGGTGCCACTTCTCGAGAATCTCCCGGCGGCGGCGGGCCCAGTCGTCGCCAGTTGTCACCATCGTGTCGTCCGAAAATCGGAGCGGAGATCGGTACTTGCCGTATTGGCCGGCGAACTCGGCCGGAGGCGCGGTGAATCTGTCGAACGATTGACGCAGCTTTTCGAGACTCACCTTTTCTTCGGCGCGACCGGGCACAGCCGATGCCATCACTGTCAGCATCAGGCTCGTAGCCATGACAGTCCGTTTCCGGCGAGCTCCTTCGACCACACCCCGGTCTCGCATGGTTCACCCCTCGTTGTCGGGCCGTGATGCTGCGGCTTACTTGACGTTTTTCACCGGCGCGCCAGCCAGGTGCGCCATCCATTCTTCGGCTCGTTTCGGCCAGGTATGCACCACCGACCCGGTGACCGGCCGGAACCCATAGCCGTGGCCGCCGTTCCGGTAGATGTGCAGCTCGGCGGGGACGTCGTGCTGCTTGAGGGCCATATACACGGCCAGACTGCCGAGTGATGACGATTTGTCGTCGTGCGTGTGGACGATGAACGTCGGCGGATAGCCCGCGCCGGGCCGCGCCTCCTCCATCAGCGTTTGGCTCTTCGTATCCCAGAGATTCCACGGGTAAATCAACAAGGCAAAATCGGGACGGCACGATTGCCGGTCGATCTCGTCCACCTCGCGGTAGATCCGTTCTTCCCCGCGCGCCGTAGCGATCGCCGCGACCTGACCGCCGGACGACAGCCCCATCAGCCCGATTCGCTTGGGGTCGAGCTTCCAGTCAGCAGCCTTCGCGCGAAGCAGCGACACAGTTCGCTGGGCGTCCTGCACGGGACGTTTCCAGAGTGGCAGGTTCGATTCGTCTTTCGTGCGGTAACGCAGGACGAACACGGTGATCCCCAGGCCGTTCAGCCACGGCGCCGCTTCGGAGCCTTCCTTGTCGGTGACGACGTAATTGAATCCCCCGCCGGGGAGGATCACGATCGCGGCTCCCGTCTGTTTGTCGGCCGTCGGCTCGTACACTTCGAGTTGCGGCCGCGTGATTTTGGTGATTC
>JAGVKR010000135.1 GCA_020050375.1 Planctomycetales bacterium | reverse complement strand
GTTCGCGGTCTCGATCTGTCGCAGGTGAAAGTTCGCCCCTTCTCCGAGGCCGAGAAGAATACGCCGGACCTTTACCGGCCCGACCCGCAGAATCCCGAAGTCTGGTCGTCGCCGAGAAATGTTTATTCGATGCTGCTTGCTGATCACACGTGGCTCAGGTATCCGGCGGGAATCGGGCATTTCTATATCGAGCATCGGCCGGACGGGACTCCTGAAAGCGAAATGGTCTATGGGCCGATCGCCGGAGATCCGTTTGAAGTCCTCAAGCTCGATGCGCTCATTCGCGAACGAATGAAGGGGAAAGGCCCTTTCAGCGATTCGCGGTTCTGGTCGAGCCTGATGTTCGCGACCGGCGATCCGGCATTGATCCGCCGCGCGTGGGAATACATCGAGCCCGAGCTGAAGCTGTTGGTCGCCGACAGCAACAAGGCAGGGGACGATCCGCAGCGAGCGGCGAGCGTCCTGCCTCGTGACGAGCACCTTTTCGAACGGCTCGCCTTGCTGGAACGAACCCGCGAAGCGCTGCGCAACGAAGTCGATGCGTTCCGCAAACCCGAACTGGCCGACGTGGCGGCACAGATGCGCGATGTTGTGGCGACCGCCGAGCGGGTGATCGACGCCCACAACGACGCGGTGGCCGACGCGACTTACGAATCGGTCACGTACCGGCAAAAAGAGATGCCGTCGAAAATTCCCGACGCGCTTTGGGGAAAGCCGGTGGACGGCCTGCGGCTGGCCCTGGTGCCGCCGAGTGGCTCGATACCAACCTCCGTCACTGCTGGGCCTGGACAGGAGCTGGACTACGGCCTTGTTGTCGAGAACGTCAGCGACCGTGAGATCAAGCTGAGTGGTTGCATCCAGGGGGCCGGCACCCCCGGCTTCGCCGAGATCAGCCATTTCGACGGCAAGCCGGTCTCGACCGGCATCGTGTCCATTTCCATCTATCCCCTTCGAAGCTACTGGCGACTGAAGCCCGGCGAGCGGCAATTGATCTCGATGCCGTCCGTGCACTTCCTGACCGAAGGCAACGAATCGTCGAAGGGCAAAATCGGTTACCTCGTGCGGACCGGCGCCGGCGACTACACCATTCGCGGCGGCGTCTCGTTCGGCGACCTCGACACGAGCCGCCACCGCTATATTCCCGGCAAAAGTGAATGGATCGGAAAGTTGATGACCGGCGCACAAAGGGTCAGGCTCGCAGAATCCGGAACGAGCGAAAAGTTGGAACGGACCGATTCGAGATCGAAGGCGAGCGTCGAACCTGACACCTCGGAAACGAATCGCATTCCAACCCCTGAAGAAGTCTTTGCGCGCAAAGTCTCGTTGCAGGCCAACGCGATGCCGCTCAAGCTGGCGCTGGCCGAGCTGGCCAAGCAGGCGCGCGTCGAGCTGCAATTGGATGTCGAGGCGCTCAAGAAAGTCGATCTCGATGTCGACGAACCGGTCACGGCCAGCTTCACAGACGAGCCGTTGACCGATGCAATCGGTCAGTTGATCGACTGGCGCGATCATCCCGGGGCGTTTCGCGAAATGCGCGGCGGCAAGCTCGTGTTGACGACGATCGAGGCGATGCAGGCGCGAATCATTCGCGAACTGCCGGATTGGCTCAAGGCGCTCTACGGGCACGGCCTCCTGGCCACGTTGGATGACGAGCGGCAGGTTGTTTCGGTCACGACCAGCCGAATTGTGGACGACAAACTGCTCGAGAAATTCGCGACGCTGCCCAAGTTGCGGGAGCTCCACATCGAAACGACGAATTCGATCACTCCCGCCGGAGTGAAACACCTCGGTCAGTTGCGGCAGCTCGAAAAGCTGACGTTGTACCATCTCGGCGAAAATGGGAACGGCGTGGGAGACGCGGCGCTCGAGTCGATCGCCGGGCTTCCGTCGCTGCGCGAGCTCAGTATCAGCGGCTGCGGCACCACCGACGCCGGCGTCCGATTTCTCGAAAAACTGCTGCAACTCACGCACTTGAAATTGAGCGAAGATGGCCGCGTCACGGATGCGGCCCTCGTATCGGTTGGCAGGCTCAAGCACCTGAGGCACCTCGATTTGTCGCTCTCCGCAAGCATCGAGCCTCACGGGAAAATGCACTTCACCGCCGCCGGGCTGAAAGCTCTCGCCAATCTGCCGGAGCTTGAAGGGCTGCACCTCGTGAAGCAAGACGTTACGGCCGATCTCTTGTCGTTCCCGAAGCTGACGTCGCTGAGCCTCGGCGGATTGACCGTCGACGATGCGTGTGCCGAGCGCATCGCCGCCTGTCGCGATCTTCGATCGCTGTCGCTCGTTTACACGGCCGTGACCGACGTGGGGGTGAAGTCGATCTCTACGCTGCCGACGCTGCGACAATTGAATCTTGACAGCTACGTCATCACGGACGACGGCATCGAGCATCTCAAAGCCGTGAAGTCGCTGGAGCTGCTGACGCTGCGAGCGACAAAACTTACGAATGATTCGGTGCGGCACATCTCTGAAATGAAGTCGCTCACACGGCTGGACCTGCACGGCAGCGGAGTACCCGGCTCGACTGTCGGCGAACTGTTCACGATTGACGCCCTGCAGCAGCTCAAAGCCCTGCCGAATCTCCGCACGCTGTACCTCACCAACCTGCGCTCGCCCGGTGGCTTCATGGCACTCAAGGAGTTGACGCAACTTCGCGAGATCTCGCTCATGATGGCAAACCTCAATGTCGGTGAGCTCGACGCACTGGAAGAGGCTCTGCCCATAACAACGATCCACCACATGACGGGCGGCGGCAGCGTTGCGCGTGCGCCGAAAACTAAACGAGGGCGCAAGACCGCGCCGGAACAAGCACCGTCTCGATGATTGTGCACCTTTCCCCTTTGTGAATGATCTCCATCTCGGTGCTTTCGCGTCTTTCGTGGTTGTCCTCTTTTTAACGGTGCAAGAAGAAGAGGACCACGAAATACCCTGCGCGGCTTCACTTCGTTCAGCCGCAACCAAGACAAAATAAAACCACGAATCTGACGAATCACACGAATCAGAACGGGATTTAGGCGTACTGGCCTGATCCAAACACCGCCGATCCCTTCCTGATTCGTTGGATTCGGGTGATTCGTGGTTTCAATTGGTTTCACACAAAACACATAACTGATGTGGGTTACGATTCGGCGCCGATTGAATCTGCGCGGCGTGCGCAGATTCGTGACGTTAGTAGCACGAACGACACGAAATAAAGTGTGTGTGATTGGTTTCAATGTCGCATCGGTCGCACTCGCCGGCACGTGTCAAATCAATCGACGTAGCGGAAGTTCAGCGTCGCGAAGAGGGCCTGGATGAGTTGCGACCAGAGGTCGGGGCGGGCCTGCGGGTCGGTCGATTCGGCGGTGGCGAAGAAGCGGTCGATGATCGTTCGGTCTTCGGTGCGGGGTGAGCGGCCAAGGATCAGGCGGTAGGCGTGCGTCAGGCGGGCGGTGTCGTCGGCGTGCGGTTCGGCGAGCAGGCGCTGGGCGACGAGCCGCGACTGCTCGAGCACGAAGGGGTGGTTCATCAGGTAGAGCGCCTGCGGGGCGACGGTGCTCGTGTTGCGGCGGCCGGTGACGAGGCTCGGGTCGGCGAAGTCGAACGCCTCGAACAGCTCGGGGAGCGCGTTGCGAAAGACCGGCAGATAGACGCTCCGTAGCGGTCTGTGGTTGCTGAAGCCGTAATCGGCGGACAGCTCGGCGGGATACGTCTGGCCGCCGCGGTCCCACTGCAGCGCGCCACTTGCGGAGAGCATCGCATCGCGCAGGCACTCGGCGTCG
>JAGVKR010000322.1 GCA_020050375.1 Planctomycetales bacterium | reverse complement strand
GTACTCCTTGATCGCGACCTCGCGCCCCAGCACCGTGTCGCGCGCGGCGTAGGTAATGCCGAAACCACCCTGGCCCAGGACCGACACCAGCTCGTAGTTGCGCAGGCGCGTGCCGGCGGGAAGGGTTCCGCGGAGCCCCTCCTCCTTGGCATCGGCTTTGGTATCGGCGGCCATGCCTATCTCAGTGCATGGATTGTGAACTTGGCGATTTCGTACTTTAGGTGCGCCGCCGAGAGAGCGTCAAGAATGGCGATCCACCCCGTCCTGCCCGGCGGCCTACCCGCCTTACGGCAAGTTTCCCGCGCCAGATCACCGATTTCCCGCGCCCCATGGCGAACGCCTGCCGCGCGGAAGCGCTGTTCGACGGGGGCGCGCGGACTCGATGGGGGCCGCCCTGCGGCTTGATATCGAAGCATCTACTCCCATCCCGACAAGGGAACGACGGCGATCGAAGCAGGAAGGACGGCCGGCTCCGGACCGCACGACGACATCGTCCAATTCTGGTCGGCGCCGCTACCAGACTGCATGAAAGCGGCCCCTTGAAGGCGGAGACGCGACGAACTCGGGAACGCCCTGTGCATTGGCGCACCGTGCCCGTGCGCGAATCTTCACTTGTCCAATGCGCAGCACCCTCAGGCGCCAGCCGGATCGGCCTGACCGTCGCGAGCGGCAAGTGATTCACGGCATGGACCGGCTTGACGAGTTTCGTCCGCTATTAGATCGTCGCGGGCAGAAATGTCGCCCCGCGAGAGGGCGTTCAATTGGGGGAATTCAATTGGGGGGGGGAATTCAGATGTCCGGAGAAGCATTCAGGTACTCGAGACGCTGCATCCTTGCGGCGATTGTGCTGACTGGATTGAGTCTTCCTGGATTAACGACGGCGTCTGCACAGACCGCAGAGTACCGATGCCCGAGAGTGGGAACCGAGCTATACTATTCAGATGGAGGGCGAATTGGGTCGCTAGGCTCGACTGGTACGATTACCTGTCGTTTCAAGAATTTGCAGACCGGTCAAACCTTCGACCGATTGCTCGCGGCGTTTGCAGCGTCTGCGCCCACCGTGAAAGCAAACGCCGGGAAGTTTGCAACGCTCGACCCTCTTCAAGTCGGCAAGTCGATCACTTACGAAACGTCCGGCGCGTCCAACTCTGGGAGCGACGGAGCGTGGACATACAAGGTGAGCATCGAGCGATTCGAAAATGTCTCGACCCCGGCCGGCAAGTTTCCGAGCTACGTTATTTTGAGTGTCGAGAATAGTTTTTCCGCAGGCGGTTCGCGCCTGGAGCGCCGCTGGTGGTACTCGCCAACCGTGGGCCATATTGTGAAATTCGAGTACAAACTGATCAGTGGAATTCCACCAAAACCATATCCTTCGAACTGGCATTTGTCGGACTTGCGCGTAATGTAGGCAATGGTTCGGCGATCAATAACTAACCGCGCGCGTCGGATCCGTCATCGTTGGCTGTCAAACGGTTCTCATCAGCTGAAAGGATTCCCGTCGCAATCGACGCGGCCTCGGCCGGCACCAGATCGGCTGCCTCCGGGACAGAGCCACCGGGAGGAATGAATTCAATTGTCACCGCCGTAACATTGTCGGTGGCCTTCGCCTCGATGGCGGCCGCGACAAGACGCTTGGCGTCGAAGCCACCGTCCATAGAGGACAACTCGACGAGTTGCTGATTGGAAAGCGTCTTGGTCAGGCCATCGCTGCACAGCAATATTCGATCGCCCGGAGCGAGCGGACCCGTGCGCTTGTCGAGTACGAGCGACTCGCAGTCCGCGCCGATGGCCCGCGTGATCATATTTGCTTTCGGGTGACGATATGCCTGCTCCTCGCTGATCATCCCACGGTCGACCATCTCCTGCACGACGCTGTGGTCCCTCGTGATCTTGGTGAGGACATTGGCGCGCAGCAGGTACGCCGCTGAATCTCCCACCCAAAGACAGGCGAAATAGTCATCCCGGGCGATCACGATCACGACGGTCGTGGCCATCAACACGCCCCGGCCGCGTTGCGCACTCATGGCAAGCAAACGCCCGTGGACGGTATCGAGGCGCGAACGGACTTCGTGCAACATCTCGCCGGCCGTGAGGCCGGCATCGATGCTATCCAGAACGTTGACAACCTCGGAGGATGCGACTTCGCCGGACTGATGGCCGCCTGCGCCATCAGCCACCCCCCAGAGACCGAGGTCGGGCCGGCTCAGGTAGGCATCCTCGTTGATACGCCCCGCGGTCCCCGGATGGGTTGCCCCGCTGGCGCGAGCGCTGCCGGCGAGACTGATGCCTTCAGCAAGACCGCTATTGGACATCACGACCTCCGTTTTGCTGGCAGTGACGATCCCGGCGTCCCCGCTTCATTCCATTCATCCTTTGGGAGCACGCCCCCTGCCCCGCATCCACGGTTAGCCTTTTCTCCCGACGCTGTACCCCCCCGGCCTTCCACGGCAAATCGCTCCGGCAACTTGCCGGAAAAGCCGGCGCGGGTTTGCCGGGGCAGCGAGACCATGAGCCGGCTAGCCCTTGAAGACCGGGCAGCGGAAGTCTCGCAGGACGCCCGGCGCGAAGGGGTTCATGACCGAACCGGCCCGCAGCTCGAACGCCGCCTCCCGGTCACCGACCGAGAAGCTCAACGTATAGCGGTCGGGCGAGCCGGCCTGCCGAAGCTTCCCCTTGCTGAACAGCCGGAACATCGCCCAGGGCCCCGTCTCCGACAGCACCCCCGTGCTGCCCGGCGGCGCGGGGTTGAATACCAGGCGGACGTTGCGCATCCCGGTCGGGCCGGGCCAGGTGATCTGGGTGGAGCGCGTCGGACCATGTGCATAGGTGACGGACGTGCCTTCGAAGTCCAGGCTGACGCTCGATGCGCCCGGATCGAGCCGGATCGGGGTGATGTCGAAACGAACAGCGACGGTGGTCGATCCCGGCGCAAAGAAAAGGTCGCGGATCACGGCGGCGCGCTGGAACGGGATGATTTCGTCCTGCGAGATGGGGGCCGTGACGTCACCGGCCGATTGCGGCTTCCACACCTTGCCCGTGGTGTCGATGTAGGGCTGCAGCTGGGTGTTGACGAAGCCATCGAGCAGCCCGCCCGGCGCGAACAGCTTGGCGAAGTCGTCGAGCGGCGTCTCGATCGAGCGGCCCTGCACGAATGGGAACTGCCCGTTGACGGCGGGCGCACAAAGTGCCCCCGGGCCGCCGGCGCCGTTATAGGCCGCGATGATCCG
>JAGVKR010000754.1 GCA_020050375.1 Planctomycetales bacterium | reverse complement strand
GGTCGAGCTGGAATTCGGCGATTACCCGCTCGCACTCCGACGGCAGACAGTCACCGGAGACCGCGAATCGGCGATTGCGGCGCTGGTCGATGCGTGCCGCACGTCGCTCGAATCCGATCGCCAATCGGAACTGGCGGCGGGCACCGGAGCCGAACGTTTGCTGGCCCATGTGTCGTCACTCGAGCCGGTGGCCGAAGCTACCGGGGACTGGCAGATTTACCGATTGGAAGACAAGTTCTCGCTCGTGCTCGGTGTCCGGCTATCCGCCGACGGTGATCGTGGCGACAATCAAGAAACGAAGCGCCTGGCATGTTGGGGACTGGTCGCTCCGCTCAACGACACTTCGTGGACGTTGTACCTGTTCCAGCCCCCGAGCTCGGGCCGAGCCGGTGTTGCGAAAACGCCCGAGATCCCGTTACCTCCAGAAGGGCGACGGTTGCTCGCGCTTCGTGGAACAGACGGCGGAGGCCTGATCGGTTTCAGTGGCACAGGGCTGCCGCAGGAATGGATGGCGTTCTTCGACGACCGATTGGGAAAGCAGGGGTGGATGCCGCGTGGTGGATGGGCGAGTGGAAAAGGAGCATGGTCGGCCCGCTTCGAATCGAACGAAAAGGGCCGAACCGCGCAGGTCTCGATCGAGCTCTCGCGGGATGCCGCCGGGGGATTGATGGGGTTGATTCAAATTGTTCCATAATCGAGAAACGAGGCGGGAATGAAAGGCGTACCGGGACTACTGATCGCTGTCGGCTTGGGAATCGCCGGGGCATTCTGCAACTGGCTGTACCTGGCGCAAAAAGGGCAGGCGCTGGAGCGCGTCGAATTCATCGGGATCGACGAGGGAACGCGGATCAATCCCGGCGACAAATTCAGCGAGGGGCATTTCCATCCGATCTCGATCCCGCGGATCGCCGTCGGCAATCTCGACAAGGCCCCGTTCCAGTGGAATGAATTGCAGACGGTGATCGGCATGGCGGCCACCAAGACGTACAGTCCGGGCGAAATCCTGTTGCGGCAGGATCTGCGGACGCCCCCTCAAAACGACGTCAAGAAGCTGCTCGCTCCCGACGAGCGCGTGATTTGGATTCCGGTCGACACGCGGACGTTTGTCTCCTCGCTGGTGAGCGCCGGCGATCAGATCTCGTTCCTCGTGCCGCGGGGGGCGGGCAGCCCGGCTCCGGCTGCGGCCGAGGGGGAATCGGGAGGAGCGACGCCGCCACCCGGAGCATCGGAAATGATCGGACCGTTCCGGATTCTGGCGCTCGGAAATCGTCTGGGAAGCCGGGAAGTGCTGTCGGCTGCCGGAGCGACGGCTTCGCAGGAGAACGTCATGGCCGTTGCCGTGAAGATCGTTGCCGGAACTCTCGATGAACGGGGGCAACAACTTTCGGACCTGCTCCGTCAGACAAACTTTCAACAGGTGCAGGTGCTGCTGCACCCGGCCGCGGAGGGGAAGGCGAAATGAAGTGGTGAGTCGTGAGTGGTGAAGCGCGGCAAAAGAAACCGAGGATCGAGGATGGAGGATCGAAGATCGCGATAGACGCTCGTCGCTATGCGCTATCCTCGATCCTCCATCCTCGATCTTCTTTCTTCCCCTGAATCCTGAATGCTGAATCCCGAATCCTCTTCCCATGAAAATCTGGTACAACAAAGTTCACGACAGTCGCCGGACGATGGTCGAGACGACCGCGGCGACGATCCACATCGGCCGCGATGCGGGGAATACGATTGTCCTGCAAAGCCCGCTGGTGTCGAAGCGGCATGCGATCGTCACCCAGCAGAACGGTACGTTGCGCCTGGAGAATGTCGGGATCAACGGCTGCATGGTGGGAGAGACCGAGGTCCTCGGGGGGCAGTCGATCGAGTTCTCCCCCGGGCAGCAGGTTCGCATCTGGCCGTATTCGCTGACGTTCGAAGCCGAACAGGCCGCCGCGATCACCCGCACGCAGCTCGAAGCGCATTTGCGGTCGATCATGGCCGACCTCGAACTGCGGATCCACCGCAAACTGCTCGAGCGGCTCGATCTGTACGAGCTCGAATCGAACCGCGTCGGCAACAACGAAAGTATTCTGCTGCTCGAAAACAACATCGAGGATATCTGCCGCGAGCTGAACCTGTTCGGCACGGAGAACGCGCCGCTTCTCGAAGAGGTGACCGGGCTCACGCTCCGCGATTACCTGATCAATCAGTTGATTCTCGAAGGGGGCCCCGCGCTGACGGGGGTTGTCCTGCTGGCGAAAAACGAGTTCGACATTCCGGCAACGCTCGTTCCCGAGCGCGAGGGGGAGCTACACAATCTGCTGTCGTTCACCCGCGAGCGACTGCAGCTCGACGACGAAGTCGATCTCAGCGGACGGATTCAGAAGGTCGAAAATCAGTTCGCCGCCGTGTTTCCCCTGGTTCGCCCGCACCTGCACGTCGAGCTGCGGCGGTACCTGATTCTGCGAACGCTGAAGAAAGACCTCAAAGATACGGTGTTCGGGTTCGGGCCATTGCAGGACCTGATTCGCGCTCCGACGATCAACGAAATCATGGTCGTGAAAAGCGATCACATCTACGTCGAGCGCGACGGCGTGCTCGAATTGTCGGGGCGCAGGTTCATTTCCGACAAGGTCACCGAATCGATCATCGAGCGGATCGTGGCGCAGGTCGGACGGCGGATCGACAAGAGCCAGCCCCTCGTCGACGCCCGGCTCCCCGACGGCTCGCGCGTCAACGCCATCATTCCCCCGCTGGCCATTCGCGGGCCGTGCCTGACGATCCGCAAGTTTCCGGCCCATCGCTTCACGATGGACGACCTGATCGAATTGAAGAGCATGACGCCCTCGGCGGCGATGTTTTTGCGGGCTTGTGTGATCGACCGCAAGAACATCCTCGTGAGCGGCGGTACGGGGACCGGCAAAACGACGATGCTCAATGTGCTTTCGAGCTTCATTCCGCACAAAGAGCGGATCGTCACCATCGAAGACACGACCGAGCTACAGTTGCATCAGGATCACGTCGTCACGCTCGAGAGCAAGCAGGCCAACGTCGAGGGGGCGGGGGCTTACACGATTCGCGACCTGGTCCGCAACGCGCTGCGGATGCGTCCCGACCGGATCATCGTCGGCGAGTGCCGCGGCGGCGAAGCGATCGACATGCTGCAGGCCATGAATACCGGTCACGACGGCTCGATGACCACCGTTCACGCCAACAGCGCCGAAGAGGTGATCAAGCGGCTGGAAGTGCTGGTGCTGATGGCGGTCGAGCTGCCGGTGATATCGATCCACCGGCAGATCGCCTCGGCCCTCGACGTGATCGTGCAGATCACGCGCCTGCCCGGCGGCAAGCGCGTCGTCACGCAGGTGTCCGAAGTGGCCGGCATCGACCCCGAGACGAAGCAGCTCATCATCACCGACATTTACAACTACCGCGACGGAATCCGACTGCAACCGACCGGCTATCTGCCGTCGTTCGTCGAGTCGCTCATCGTGAAGAACCTGCTCCAGCTCGAATTCCTGTATGGGGCCAACGAACCGGCCGTGGAACCCGGCCTTGGCAAATATCCCGAACGCCGTCTCGGGAGCAAATCGACATGACCTGGGCCCTGTTGGGAACGGCAACAATCGGAGCGAGCCTCGCGCTCGCGGCGCTCGCGGGACACGAAATCCTCGCCGATGGGGTGGCGTTCATCGAGAACGATTTGCGCGATAAGCTGCGGAAACTGCGCGTGAGCACGCGACATCTGCACGGCTGGGTGGTGGCCTGGCTCATCGCCATCGTGGCGACGTTTCTGGGATTCACGGTCGGAGCCGGGAGCCTTCCCTTCGGGGTGACGTTCGGCCTCATGCTCTTTTGCGTGCCCTGGTATTGGGTTCGCCGCCGAGTCGAGAAGCGCCGCCTGCAGATCGAAGATCAGTTGGCCGACGCAATGGTCTCGCTGGCCAGCGCGATCAAGGCGGGGCTGTCGCTGGGGCAGGCGATCGAGATTCTCGCCGATCAGTGCCCGCGGCCGATCTGCGAAGAGTTCCGGCAGATGGTGGGAGAATACCAGATGGGCAAGCCGCTGGAGCGCGTGCTGATCGAGACGCGCGACCGGCTCAAAAGCGAGAACTTCGCGCTGTTCGCCGCCGCCATGCAGGCCAGCCGCGAAAGCGGCGGACGGTTGAATGAGACTGTCGAGCGGATCGCCCACTCGGTGATGGAGTTGCAGCGGCTGGAGCGAAAGATCTTCTCCGAGACGGCCCAGGCACGGACGTCGGCGGTCTACATGGCGCTGGCTCCGTTCGCCGTGATGATCATGTATTACTTCTTCATCGACCCGGTCAACACCGAGCGGCTGTTCACGACCGTGCCGGGGCAGTTGATCCTCTGCACGTCGCTGGTGCTCAATCTCCTCGCGTACCTGTGGGCGCGGGCCATTTTGAATTCGGATATCTGAGCCTTGGAAAATCTCATTCTGAACTCGATCTGTCTTGCGGCGGCCGATGCGAATGTCGGTTGGCTCCCTGAGCTGATTGCCAGTGTGGTGATCGGGGGGGCGGCCTTCGTTCTGGCGCGGACGATCGCCAACACGCTGCACACCGAAGACCTGGAGCAGGACGCCGCCTGGCGGTACGACGTCAACCGGATCAACGAACTGCGGCGGAACGACCTGATGTACCGCGCCTTTCAGCCGGTGATCCAATGGCTCGCCCGGATCAATCGGCAGGTCTTTCACGAGTATCTCCCCGAAATTGGTCGCGAGATCCAGGTCTCGGGACTGACGCGGTTCTGGACGGCTGAAGAATATCTGGGAAAGCTCGAGCTGATTGCCGCGTTTCTGGCGCCGGTCTACGTTTACGTGTTCATCCATATTCTGGGGCCGGCGGGAATCGTGACGGCGATCGTCTCCACGGTGATGACCGGTTGGCTGCTGCGGCGCCGCCTTGCGGCGCGGGCTCGCTATCGACTGCTGCGGATCAAGCGGAGGCTGCCGTTTCTGTTGGACCTGCTGACATTATTGATGGAAGCCGGGGCGACGTTTTTGCAGGCGCTCGACGACGCGGTCGAGCAGTTTGGCGATCATCCGGTGGGGCAGGAGTTCGGCCGGCTGCTGTCGGAAATCAATATGGGCAAAGGACGAACTGCGGCCCTCGAAGCGATGCGCGAACGCCTCGACGATGACGAAATCACGAGCATCATCGGGTCGATCATACAGGGGGAAGAGCTGGGAACCCCGCTGGCGCGGCTGTTTCGGACGCAGGCCGACGTGCTTCGCATCAAACGCACGCAACGGGCCGAAACGGTCGCGGGCGAAGCCGGGGTGAAGATGCTATTGCCGGCGATCATGGTCATGGCGTCGACGGTTTTGATCATTTTGGGGCCGTTTGTGCTGGGTTTCATCTACGCCGAGTTCATGTAGAATTCATCATGCGGAACTTTTCGGCGGGCGTTACAATCGACGTCCAGCACCGCCTTCCGAACCATCGACGACCACCGATGCCTGCCCGGGCGAATATCACAGTCACCACCGGCCCCGATCGCGGTCGCTCGTGCGCGCTGAGCGGCGAGCTGATGCGCGTCGGCCGCTCCCCCGAGAACGACCTGGTGCTGACCGATCCCGAGCTGGCCGATCACCTGGCGAGCATCGTCGAGCGCGACGGGCGGTATGCGATCATTACGACCATTCCCGGTGGGATGGAGATCGACGGCACCGAGATTCCGGTTGAACGCTGGGTTTGGCTGCCCGAGGAAGCACAGATCAAAGTCAGCCGCCGGACGATGCTCGCCTTCTCGCTCAACGGCAGTGTTCCCCCCCTCGGCAACGCGTCCGCCGCTGAAGAAGTTGGTCCGGCGACGATCGGGTCGGTCTCTGACGTCGCGGGGTCGCGCTCGGTCACTGTACCGAAATCTGCCGGAGACAAGTCCCGGCGGGCGGCGTCCGAACCGCCT
>JAGVKR010000420.1 GCA_020050375.1 Planctomycetales bacterium | reverse complement strand
TGCTCGGCAAGCTCCGGATGGGGAAACGTGTCGTCGCCCTCACGAGCAGCGCTGGCAGTTGGGGAGAATACGCCGTCGTTTCGGCGAAGCAGGTGATCCCCGTCTCGAAACAGGTGCCGCTCGAACAGGCGGCCATGTTCTTCGTCAATCCCGCCGCGGCGTACGTCATGACGCGACGGATCTTCAACGTTCCGGCCGGCGAGTCGATTCTGCAAACCGCCGCCGGCTCGGCCCTGGGACGGATGATTATCCGACTCGGGAAGAAATTCGGCTTCAAGACAATCAACGTCGTCCGCCGTCGCGAGCAAATCGTCGAGCTCAAGTCCCTCGGAGCCGACATCGTGATCTCCGAAGCCGACGGCGACATCGCCGAGCAGGTAATGAAGGCCACGAATGGAAAGGGAGTGCCGTTCGCTGTCGATCCGGTCGGGGGAGCGACCGGCACCGCCGTTCTCCGCTCGCTGGCCCTCGGCGGCAAGATGCTGATGTTCGGCACGCTTTCCGGCGAGCCGATCACCATTTCGCCCCGCGAGCTGATGACCCGCGATGTCACCCTCTCCGGCTTCTGGCTCGGAAACTGGATGATGCAGCAGAGCATTCTGGGCAAACTGAAACTGATCCGAACACTGTCGGGTCTGATTCTGGAAGGGGTTCTCGTCTCGGATGTCGGCGAATCGTTTCCGCTGGAACGGGTCGCCGAAGCGGTCCGCACCGCCGAGAAACCCGGCCGCGGCGGCAAGACGTTGTTGAAGATCGCCAACGCGTGACTCCGATCAAATGCTCAGCGAACGAACCATCGCGATCGTGACGGACTACTGGGCAAATCATCTCGGCTGTTCGGTGGCTGATCTCTCCGGAAACTTGCCGCTCGTGATCCCGCACGGCAGAGAACTTACCGGTTACCGTGGGGTGTTCGCCTTCTTTCGCGAGGCGGCGCCTGTCATCTCAGTGCCAACAAACCTGCGCAAGGAAATCTCTGCATTCTGCGTCAAACAATCGGCCGATGATCTCATGTCACCGGCCCGGTTCGCCGCGTGCGCTCAAATCCTTCAGGGGACGGTCATTGGCCCGGCATCCGTCGGATACGCCGACGATGTCACGCTGCGACAAACGGCCGGTAAGGCACGTCTCCTTGTTCCCAGCGACGAACGGGCCGCAAGCGAATTGGAGGCATCGTGCCCAAGCATCGAATGGGAACACGGCGGCTCGGTCATCGGAGAACAGCCAACCGCCGGCATTTTTTTCGGTGATCGGCTCGTGGCACTCGCCGGCTACGAGATCTGGGGCAATTCGATTGCGCACATCGCCGTCGTCACTGAGCCGGAGTTTCGTGGGCGCGGCTTCGCCCGCAGCGCAGTTTCAGAAATTGCCCGTCACGCACTGGAGGCCGGACTGATCCCTCAGTATCGCACTTTGACGTCAAATACGGCCTCGATGCGCGTTGCCGATGCGCTTGGGTTTCGTTACTACGGCACATCGGTCGTGGTTCGTCTCGAATAGGATGCGATGACGCGGAGGGGAGTCTACAATGAGACTATGCGCAATTCGTCCTCAGACTCGTCCGCGACCAATCCACCTCCCGACCAGCCCGCTACTCCTCCACCGAACGGTCACGCGAACGGCCACGAGCCGAGCGGCAGTCGCGTGCGGTTTGATCGTTACCGCGAGAAGGTCCGGCGGAAGGAGCTGCCCAAAGGAAGCATCCATTCCTCGCGAGATGCCACGAGTGCCGCCGACCGCGTTCGTTCGGCCAAGGATCTGGTGTGGCGATTCTTCGAGTTGCTCGCGCCTTACCGCCGGCAGCTCTTCTGGATCCTGCTGTCGCTGACGGTTTCGACGCTGATCGGATTGCTCCCGCCGGCCGGCACCAAATTCATCGTCGATTATGGTTTGACCGGTCGAAGCCTCCCCGAGCCGGTGTTGCACTGGTTTCCATCGCTGGCCGACCCGAAACGGCTGTTGCTGGCAACGGTGCTGGCTGTTTGCGGGATCTCGTTCGTGAAAATCTCCGTCCACCTCTGGGGACGCTGGTACGCGACGAAGATCTCGAAGCAGATTCAGCTCGATCTTCGAAGGCACGTGTTTGAGCATGCCGTGCGGCTGCCGCTGCACCGGGTTCACGAGCTCCGTTCGGGGGGTGTCGCGTCGATCCTGCGGGAAGACGGCGGGAGCGTGAGTGAGCTGGTTTTCGGGATGTTGTTCAATCCGTGGCGGGCCATCATCCAGCTTCTGGGGAGTTTGATTGTCCTGGCGTGGGTCGACTGGACGCTGCTCGTGGGGGCCGTCATCCTGCTACCGACGGTGTTCATCACGCACCGCGCCTGGATCAACCGGATCCGACCGCAGTTTCGGGCGATTCGCAAACAACGCGAGCAGATCGACGCGGGAGCGACCGAGTCGTTCGCCGGAATGCGGATCGTCCGCGCGTTCAGCCGAGAGAAGCGCGAGGCGTCGCGCTTCATGACCGACAATCACCTGATGGCCCGGCAGGAGCTGTATGCGTGGTGGTGGATGCGGGTGGTCGAGATGGTCTGGGAGGCGCTGATCCCGATCGCCAGCGGGGGCCTATTGTTTTACGGCGGATGGCGCGTGCTCGACGGTCACATGACGGTCGGCGACCTGATGATGTTCATGGTCTACCTGCTGATGCTGCTCGAGCCGCTGGCCGCTTTGGCCCAAAGCGCGACGCAGTTTCAAAACAGCCTCAGCGGGCTGGATCGTGTCCTCGATCTGCTCGAGGAACCGCGCGAGATGCAATCAACCGCCGCATCGGTCAAAGCCGATCGCCAAACTGTCGCCGGGACGATCTCTTTCGAAGACGTATCGTTCACGTATCCGGGGCGGCACGCGCCGGCTCTCAGCGATGTCAACCTGTCGATCCCGGCCGGCCAGACGGTCGCCCTGGTTGGTCCCAGCGGCGCGGGAAAAACGACGCTGAGCAACCTGGTGGCTCGTTTCTATGACCCAACCTCCGGCCGGGTCTGCCTCGATGGCCGCGACCTGCGCGATTACGATGTCGAATCGTTCCGGTTGCTCTTGGGAATTGTCGAGCAGGATGTCTTTCTGTTCGACGGGACGATTGCCCAGAACATTGCCTATTCGCGGCGAAACGCCACGCCCGCAGAGATCCGCGCGGTGGCCGAAGCAGCCAACGCAACCGAGTTCATCGACGGCATGCGCGATGGGCTGCAGACAATCATCGGCGAACGCGGGGTTCGGCTCAGCGGCGGTCAGCGACAGCGGCTGGCGATTGCCCGCGCGATTCTGGCCGATCCCAAGCTGCTGATTCTCGATGAAGCCACCAGCAACCTCGACACCGACGGTGAGCGATTGATTCAGCAAAGTCTCGCCCGGCTGATGAAGGGTCGAACGAGCTTCGTGATTGCCCACCGCCTGAGCACGATCGCTGAAGCCGATATGATCGTCGTGATCGAGAACGGCCGCATCAGCCAGACCGGGACTCACGCCGAGCTGATGGCCAAAGGGGGCAAATACCGCACGATGGTCGAGCAACAGGTGAGCATGACGCTGGGGAGGATCGCGAGCGGCGAACCGCAGCCGGTAGCATCACCGGCGTGACAGATCGAGGGCACCGGCAATGCGTCGATTGACACGAAACGGACGGGCGAGTGGAATGGAATTCGCCGTTCGACACGTCGTGCGGCACGGCGCATGTGTTTTGGCCAAGCATCCGCATTCCCTGGCAGCCGATGTCCGGCAACTTTGACGATCCGTTCTCGATCGCAGGCGTTCCCGCGGCGCCCAAGCCAAAGCGATCTCTCGTTCTCCGGGCCGGCATTCCCATTCTGGTGGGTGGGTCGCTGATCCTGCTCGGCATGGCGATCGTGCCGCGCTTGAAGCAGCGCCTCGACGACTTCCTCCATCCACGGGCCCTGCAGCCGGCGGCGAAGGGCGAACCCGAATCACTCGACGCTCCCGCCTCCCCCAGCAACTCTTCGGGCGTCGCCCTCGATTTACGAAGCCCACCTGTGACGCCCGACTCGGTCGTCAAGGGGCACCTGGTGCGCGAGCTCATTCGGCAGGGAGTGCTGATGGCCGCCCGGGAAGAGCTGGGACTGCCAACGCGCGATCGCGCGCTGGGCGAACCGCTTTCCGACCAGGTCAGCGGCACACTTCCGGTGCTGGACGTGCGGACGTCGATCGACCGGGAGCGTCGCGTCCACGTCACGATCGACGGCGTTGGCATGGAGGGGGATCGTCCCGGCGAATTCGACTTTCAACTGCCGGCCGGCGATCTGCTCCACGAACTGCCAATCAAAGTCGAATCATTGTCGTCCGGCGAATTCGTCGCTGCTCTGAAGAAGGCCGGATTTATCGGAAAACTGAGGGCCCGCCCGGAGGAAGGAGCGCTCGTCACGGTCGACGAAGCGGAGCTGTTCAAGTTCGAGATCCTGTCTCAGTTCGGGACGCTGCGGGCCCTGCATGCCGAGATCGAGCGGGGGGGGGAATCTCCCGAGCGATTGAGCGCGCTGGCGCGCGTCTATGCACATTTGGGGTCACTGACGGATTTTCTGTGGTATCCTGCGCCGAGAGTCTTCCGGGCGCGAAGCCTGCTTTACGCGGAGCGCCTGGTCCGCCAGTCCGGCGGCGCGGGGCCGTCGTTGTGGACGCGGGGTTATGTCCGGGCCCTGGCGGGTCTGCATGCGTCGGCGCTCAGAGATCTCACGGATGCCACCCGCGCGAAAGACGCTCCGCCGCCGTGGGCTTCCATCGTCGAGGCCTACTGCCGCAGCGACACGTCGCGACTGGCAAAACTGGCCGTCGGTTCGCCCGCGGCGCCGCTCGCGATCTATCTGCAGTTGTTGGCCGCCGAATG
>JAGVKR010000378.1 GCA_020050375.1 Planctomycetales bacterium | reverse complement strand
TGTTCGCCCGCGACAGCCGTCAGCAAAAACGGGCGCGTCGGTTCGACGACTTCTCCTGCGGCGCCGAAATCGTCGGAGAATCGAACCGTCGCATTTCCGGTCATTCCCAGAAACACCGATGAGACGGAGTTCCCCGCCGCGCCGTTCCAGTTCGAGAAGATTTCGCGATGAGTCCCCTTCCCTACATCGCGCGCTACCGCGACGACCGTGAAGTGCTGCAATGTTAGAACCTGCCCGGCCAGGTGCAGGAATTGTTTTTGTCCCGAGAAGCGGAGGGCCGGGCGACCGCCGATCAAATCGCGGCCCAAAGTCGGCCGCGATTCCGGCTGCGGCTGCGCCCCATCGTGCCCTTTTCCCGACTGATCGGTCCAGGCGACGACGCGTCCCTCGTCGTCGGTTTGGATCCCTGTATCAGCCCGCAAATGCAATGCGGGCTCGGCCGGAAGTGTGAGGGCGACAGGGGGGGCAGACGGCTCGCTCGTGCGGCGCGATTCGAAGTTCGCACGTTGGCGGGCGACGTGTTTCATCGCAACCGCCGTTTCCGCGGAGCTGGGATCGCGACCCAGCGCCAGTCTCCAGGCAGCCCGGACCTGAGCAGCAGGCTCGTTCCCGGCAGCAGCCACGACGCAATCGGCCAGCGTGTCGCTTTGCTGATGCGCGAATTCTCCATTGAGCAGCGCCAGCGCCTGCGGCGCGACGGTGCTCACGTCGCGTTGCCCGCACGGCAGCGTCGTGTCGCAGAAATCGAACGTCGTCATGAGCGGAAGCAGCAAACTCCGCTGTGTATAACTGTAGATGCTGCGGCGCCCCTGTTCGCTGGCCGGCGACGCCTGCCACGCAGCCGCTTTTCGCGACAGCCCTTCGAGCGCCTCGGCGCTGATCGCCGGCTTGAAGCTGGGGCCTCCCATCCGCAGGTCGATCCGTCCGCTGGCAACGAGCATCGCATCCCGCAGTCCTTCGGCATCACGCCGACGTCGCTCGGCCCGCCACCACAGGCGATTGCCGAAGTCTTTCTTGGCGTACGTTTCGTAATTCGGATGCGCAGAGGCTTGCTGATAAACCCGCGACGTGAGCATTAAATAGTGAATCCGCTTGGCCGACCAGCCTCCCCGAACCAGCTCGTCGGCGAGCCAATCGAGAAGCTCCGGGTGCGTCGGCTTCTGGCCGGTGAAGCCGTAGTTGTCGGGGGTGCGCACCAGTCCCTGACCGAAATGGTGCTGCCAGAGCCGATTGACGAAGACGCGGGCCGTGAGCGGATTTCGCGGGTCGACGATCCACTGCGCCAATTGCAGGCGGCGCTTCGTCGTTTTCGATTCCGCTTCCGGTGCGGCGAATTCGCGGTCCAGCACCGGAACCACCGAGAGCGTGCCGGGTGGGACAACAGGCCCGGGAAATTTCGGTTCGCCCTTCTTCAGAAGATGCAGCGGCGGCGGGTCGCGCCGAATATCGGTCCAGCCCAGAACGTCGTAACCCAGCTCTTCGCGACTGGGGCCTCCCAGAAGATTGCTCCCCCGCGGCTCGATTGGACCGGCCCAGAAGGCGGCGGCGACTCGGTAATAATCGGTCTGCGGAATCGGATCGAACTTGTGATCGTGGCAGCGCGCGCATTTGACCGTCGTTCCCAGGAACGCCGCCGTGGCGACGTGAACCAGGTCTTCGAGCCGCTCGTATTTGTATTCCTGCGGGTCATTGGGCTCGTCGTTCCATGTCCCCAGGCGCAGGAAGCCGGTCGCCGTCACTGTCTCTTCAGTGGCACCGGGAACTTCATCCCCGGCAAGCTGCTCGGCGACAAACCGATCGTAAGGTTTGTCGCTGTTGATGGCGCGGATCACCCAGTCGCGGTATTTCCAGGCCCCGACTTTCTCCTGATCGCGTTCGTAGCCGCTCGTCTCGGCGAAGCGGACCAGATCGAGCCAGTGCCGGGCCCAACGCTCGCCGAAGTGGGGCGAGTCGAGGAGTTTTTGGACGAGCTGTTCGTAGGCGCGTGGCGACTTGTCGCGGACGAAGGCGTCGATTTCATCCGCCGTAGGAGGAAGCCCGAGGAGATCGAAATAGACTCGCTTGATCAAAGCGCGGCGATCGGCGGGGGGGGCCGGATCGAGGCCGGCCTTCATCAATCCGTCGAGAATGAAAGCGTCGATCGGATTGCCGCTCGGGTTGCCGGCGATCGTCGGCGGCTCGGGCCTCACGACCGGTTGGAACGACCACCAATCGCGTCCGGCGCGAACGGTCGTTGTCCGTTCGTACAAATCGAGCGTTCGATTCTCGGGCCACTTCGCCCCCTCGGCGATCCACTGACGGAGCAGCACCAGTTCCTCTTTGGGAATCGGCTGCGGGCGTCCCTGCTTCGGCGGCGGCATCTCCCCTTTTTCAACGCGTTCGAGAAGCAGGCTCTCTTCGGGCTTGCGGGGGACGATCACCTCGCCGCTATCGCCCCCGCGTTTGACACTGTCGCCTCCCGCGAGAATCAATCCCCCTGACGCCTTGGCCGCGGTATGACATTCGAGACAGCGGGTGACGAGAATCGGCGCGATTTGGCGATCGAAGTCGATCTCGTCGGCAATCGCGATGCGTCCCGCCAGGGCGAGGCAAAAACCAACGCCAGCGAGCACGGCGGTCAGCCGGTACTGCCGAAGAATACGAACCGAAGAGATCATGGTTCCTCTCCGCGACGGAATTCAAAGCCCAGGCACGCATGTGGCGACTGCCAAGCCCACATTAATAAACATTGTTAAATAACTCAACCGACCAAGCGGAGGGGCGCGATTGTCCGCGAGCTGGTTCTCAAAACGGGGTCGATTAGGATGCTATACAAAGTGGGGATTGAAAACAGTCTTCGGAAGTGTCCTTTCGGGCCATTGGAGGGGATTTTCGACGAACGTCGTCGGCACGCCTGAAACGAGAGGAATCGACGGAAGTCATTGCCGTATTGGCGTTTCGATCGGACAAAGTCGCGAAGAGCTTCGGGATGGTTTTCTGCGAGGTCTTTCGAGCGAAATTGATTGCCGGAAGATTCGTCCGCCCATCCACTTGCGCGCCGGGCACAAGGAAAGTTGCTTCGATAACCATAGGGTCGATATTCCTGTCAGCTCTTTGAATTGCTTGCGACCGTTTGGCGAAGCGCACACCCCGCAGCGCCAATTCCCAAT
>JAGVKR010000288.1 GCA_020050375.1 Planctomycetales bacterium | reverse complement strand
GGTTCGCAATGGGCTCACACGCTCCTCCGGCAATCGGTGCGGTATTGCGTTCGCACCGAGCAGAGAATGGCGGAGAGGAAATACCCGCAGTCGCCGGTGCGAACAGTCGTTCCCGCACTGCTCGACCAGTATAAGCTGATCGGCCGAACGCTCGGGCAGAACAAGGGAGACGATGCGTGGCTCGAGCAACTGGCCCGAACGATTTTCCGCGGGACTCGCGAACAGGCAGCCGATGCAGTCGCCCAGGCGCTCCGTGACGGGTTTGCTCCCGAATCCATCGGGGAAGCGCTGTCGCTGGCGGCGAATATGCTTGTCCTCCACGATCCGGGTCGGCCGGAGCAGTGGGCCAACGGCGACAAACCGGTCGGCAGTTGCCACGGCGACTCGGTGGGAGTCCATGCCTCCGATGCGGCGAATGCCTGGCGGAACATCACGCGGGTCAGCAATCCGCGAAACGTCGTCGCCAGTCTGCTCGTGGGAGCGTTCCATACCGGCGGCCAGTCCGATCGGTCGAACAAGCAGCCGTACCCGTTCGCCGAGCAGCTCGCGCAGGTTCGCGCCGAAGATGCTTCGGGTCTGCTCGGTGAGGCGGAAGCGGCGATTCGCGACAAAGAGCAGTTCCGGGCGGCGGCAGCGGTGGCGCGGTACGGACAACTGGGGCACTCGCCTCGTCCGGTGTTCGATCTGTTGCTCAAGTACGCCACCAGCGAAGATGGCGCGCTGCACGCCGAGAAGTACTATCACACCGTCAGCGCCGAGTTCGCGGTGATGCGTCCGGCATTTCGCTGGAATCAGCTCGTAGCACTGGCGCGCGTCACGGCCAGCGAATACGGCAAGCCGGCGCCGGGATACGAGGAGGCGAAGAGGCTTCTCAATGTGTGACGCAATCGAATGACGAATGTCTCAAGGAAGAAAGGTCTGCTTCGACGGTGGTCGATTCCGCATGGATCGCTCAACCAGAAACAATCGCACGCCGCATTCCCTCCTACGCCCGGTGATGCACTTCACCAAGTCCGTAGACCGGCGTCGCAAGTCCTTCCTGCCGCGCCTTGAGCTGCAAGGCGAGATACAGCGAATAATGGCGCGATTGGTGCAGATTGCCGCCGTGAAACCACAGGGCCGGCTGCCGGGTCGGCTTCCACATGTTGCGCAATTCGCCTTCCCACGGACCGGGGTCTTTCGTCGTCGCGGAGCCTAACCCCCAGCACTTTCCCACCCGGTCGGCGACTTCCTGCGAGATCAGCCGCGCCGCCCAGCCGTTCATCGACCCGTAGCCCGTGGCACAGACGATTAAGTCAGCCGGCAAGACTGTGCCGTCCGTGAGGACGATGGAATCTTCCTGAATGCGTTCAACGTTGACGCCGCTGCGCAACTTGATTCGGCCGTCGGCGATCAGGTCCGAGGCCCCCACGTCGATGTAGTATCCCGATCCTCGCCGCAGATACTTCATGAACAGCCCCGAGCCATCGTCGCCGAAGTCGAGCAGGAAGCCTGCCTTTTCCAGACGCTGATACAAGTCGGCGTCCCTTCTGGCGATTTCCTGATAGATGGGAATATCGAACGTGTGCATGATGCGGTACGGGATGGAGGCGAACAGCAGGTCGGCCATGTCGGTCGTGATCCCCGCCTGGACGGCCGACTCCGAATACAAACGCCCCAACCCCAGTTCCATCAGCGAGTCGGACCGGGCCACGTGCGTCGACGAGCGCTGAATCATCGTGACGTCCGCATCCTGCTCCCACAAAGCGGCACAGATGTCGTGGGCCGAATTGTTGGAGCCCAGCACCACGCATTTTTTGCCGCGGTAGTCGTCGACGCCGCGGAACTGGCTGGAATGTTGCAGCGTCCCTCGAAACGTCTCGGCTCCGTGGAACTGCGGAACATTCGGCATGCCCGACATCCCCGTCGCCAAAACGAGTTGCTTTGGTCGCAGCACCACCGTTTCGCCGGCGCGGTCGACGGTCACCGTCCACTCCTGCGTCTCTTCGTGATACCGGGCGCTGCGGCACACCGTCGAATGCCAGTAATTGAGCTCCATGACCTTGGCGTACATTTCCAGCCAGTCGCCGATCTTGTCCTTGGGCGAGAAGACGGGCCAATGATCGGGAAACGGCAGGTAGGGAAGGTGGTCGTACCACACGGGATCGTGCAGGCAGAGCGACTTGTAGCGGTTCCGCCACGAGTCGCCGGGGCGAGGATTCTTTTCAATGACGATCGTCGGCACTTCGAGGCGCTTGAGCCTTGCCGCCAGGCCGATCCCTCCCTGCCCGCCGCCGATGATGACGCAATAGGGTTGAGTGACATAACCCAGCTCGGCTTCTTCCTGCGCCTTTCGCTCCAGCCAGGTTTTCCGATTCCTGAAGACGCCGTGCTGCGTTCCGAAGCTGCGCGTCGTCCCCCGTTTCTCTTCGAACCCCTTGAGCTCCGTCATCGTGGTGAGCAGCGTCCAGCATTTGTCGGTTTTCAGACGCAGATAGCCTTTCCCTCGCGCGACGGACGTTTCGAACGTGAACCAGCCGGCTGTCACACCCTCCTCTTCGGTGGCCTCTCCGACAATCTGCCAGTGGCGGGGTTGCACGTCGGAAATCGTCGCGGCCAGCAGGGCCTGGATTTCGCCCTTCCCTTCCACCGTTTTGATGTTCCAGGTGAAAGACACCAGATCTCGCCAGTAGCACTCGACATCGAACAGGTCGGCCGCGGCAGCCCAGTCCTTCCGATCGAGCGCAGCGCCAAACCGCGACAACCAGTCGGAGACCTGTTGCGTCGGGGAGCTTTTTCGATCGGCCATGCGTCTTCCCTAGCGAGAGCGTGTCATCGGAGGCTGCCCCGACCGCGATCCGAAATTGTCCATTGAACGCCAGCATACGCGAAGCGGGAGCTTCGCACGAGGCGTCCCCAAGCAGAGCTTGGGGACGAGGCTGAATCAGCCCCGAAGCGGGCGAGATTCTATAGCCCAGGGCCCAGCGGCGACAGCCGCGCCGCCCTGGGTTCGCGATCGCACATTGTGCCGAGAGCCCTGAAAGGGCGACATAAACGCTTCACCGGTAGGCATAGCGCCATCAATCCAAATCATCCGTTGTTTCGCCCTGACAGGGCTGAGGGGATCGTGCGCGATCGAAACCCAGGACGGCGCTCTGCGGCTATCGCCGCGGCGCTTTGCCCTTGCTTTAGAATCTCGCCCCGTTCGGGGCTCTTCCGGCGACAGTCCCGGCATGACATTCCCAATTCAGGAACGAATTCCGCGCCCGCGATCATCATCGTCTGCCGGGCAACGTATGCCGGGCCCATTCGTCGTTCGTTGCGCACGTCAGGCTGTGCTTGACTCGCACGAGAGTCGACGTCGAATTTCGATCCCGTCGGACATCGCCTGACCTGCCGTTACTGGAGGGATCGCCCCCTTCGATAAGACCGTTCGGACGGCGGGGATGAACCCCGCCGCTCGCTGGGGTGACGGTTTTTTTTCGCCACTTTTCCAGATCGGCGCACCTCCGACGCGGGGCTGTGGTGCCGTTCGGATAAAATGGAGGGGAGGAAATGCGGAGTTCGGAGTTCGGAGTGGGGAGTGGGGAGTGTGAATCTGGAAACGTGCCCTTCTGTCGCTCCCACTCCACCCTTCCCCCCGACCCCCGACCCCTGAATCCTGAATCCCGAATCCCGAATCCCGAATCCTCTGCTCGCCGTCACCACCTCAGACAGAACGATTTCGAAGAATGAGACCAACTGACAAAAATATCGATCCCATGGATATCGGAGCAACTTCCGCGAGGGAGCCGCTGCAACCGATGGCGGACAAAGACGTTCCGTCCCGAAAAATTGCTCGAAAGACCTCTCTTTTTCAGCACGCGCGCCGAGACAGCGAGCAAAGACCATAAGCCGCTTCACCACAATGGTTTGCGAGCATGCACTGTCTGCCGATGGTTGGTGTGCCGTTTTTCGAAATCGGACCGACAGAGGGGTCGGATTCCGGTTTGAGGTGCCATTCCGACGTGCGATCGCGTCGCGGAACCTGCGCCTTAGCCAATCACTCATTCGGCCCGACGCAGTCGCCCGGTTGCAGCGGGTTGCCGCGCAGGAAGTCGGCGGCGGGCATCGGTCGCTTTCCGTCGGGTTGCAGGCGGACGATCTGCACGGGAGCCGTTCCCGACTGGATCCACAAACCGGACGCGTCGGCACGGAGGACATCGCCAGGGGGCGCAGTTGCTCCCTTCGCCTCCGCATCGGCAGCGACCGCCAGAATCACCACCCTGATCGGCGGCTTCCCCGCCGATTGGACCCACGTGTAGGCTTTCGGCCAGGGCTGCATCGCCCGCACGTGCCAGTCGATTTCCGCGGCCGAGCGGCTCCAGTCGATCGCTCCCATTTCCTTTTTCAGCTTGGGAGCGCGGGTGACGAGAGCTTCCGTCTGCGGCAGCGACTGCACCTGACCAGACGCGAGCTGATCGAGCACCGCCGTTACCAGCGGCACCGCCAGCTCTGCCAGCCGGTCTTCCAGTTCGCCGGCGGTCTCCTGCG
>JAGVKR010000728.1 GCA_020050375.1 Planctomycetales bacterium | reverse complement strand
TACATCGGCTGCATCGGATACGGCATCATCGGCATGGGGTGTTGCGGCATCATCGGCTGCATCTGCGGCATCATGCCGGGCATCATTTGTGGCTGTTGCGGCGGCGCGGGAGGCGGACTGGGGGCGGCCGGCTTCGCTTTCGGCTTGGGTTTTTTGGGAGCGGCCGGCGCGGCTACGCCGAGTTTGGTTCGCAGGGCATCAGCCCGACTGTCGAGCGCGCCCCCCAGCACCTTCTTGAGCGTTTCCTCGGCCTGTTGCTCCTCGGTCAGGGCCACTTCCTCAAGGACGGGCTCCTTGAAGACATTCACATTGCGAAATTCCACGATAAATTCCGACATGGATTTCTGCCGGTCGGCGGGCTTTTTCGACAACATCCGCAGCAGCACTCGCTCCATTTCGGGAGTGATGTTGGAATTGATCGAGCTCGGATCAGGGGGCCGGTCCCCCACGTGCCTGATGAGAATCTCCTTGGGGGTCGAACCGGCGAACGGGGCCTGTCCCGTCAGCAGCTCGAACAACGTCACGCCGAGATTGTAAATGTCGGTCTGAACGGTCAATGGCTTCCCCAGAATCTGCTCCGGGGCCATATAGGTTCGAGTCCCCTTCACCGTCGCCTGCTTGCGCGCAAAGACTTTCGATAATGTCGTGGCGGCACGGCTCGCGAGCGAGAAGTCGATCAATCGGACTTCCGCCGCCTTGGACATGAGAATGTTCTCGGGCTTGATGTCACGATGGATCCAACCCCGCTCGTGCACGTGCTCGAGCGCGACCGACAACAGCTCGACCAGCCGCTTGATGCGAATGTGGACGCCGCGCAGGTCGTTGTGGAACCAGCCTTTCAGGTTTTGGGCTGAAAATAAATCCATCGTGAAGTAGGCCTGCTTGACCTTCCCGAGCAATCCTCCCTTGGCTTCGAGCTCGTGATACTTGACGATATTGGGGTGCTCGAATGAAGACCCGATCTTGAATTCGCTTTTGAGCGAACCCAGTTGATCGGGATCGCTCAGCGCTTCGGGAAGCAGCATCTTCATTGCCACCCGGCGCGTCGTCTCGTTATCGATGGCTTCCCAAACCTGGCTGTGCTGCCCTGTTGCCAGGCAGTTCACCAGCTTGTACTTGCCGATCGTCAGATTGTCGTTGGACACGTCATCAGTCTCCTGGTCGAGCGAAGCGGTCTAAAAACCGACGCCCGGTTTTTTCACGGTGCCGCCTGCAGGCCCGGCTTCGTTACGACCGGCCGGGCCTCGGTTCGTCCCGGATGTGGCTCCCGCCAACAACGCACGCAGCGGTGTGCCGTCGACCAGGGGCCGCGTCGAACTCACAATCACCTCATCGCCGTCATTGAACCGCCCCGAGACAAAAACACTTTCGGTCCCGACCTTGCCCAAGATCCGCACCGACAAATCGCGAACCACGTTTTCACGCAGGACCTGCAGCTTGCGGTTGCCATCGGGCAGGTTGCTGATCGCCACCGAGGGCGCGACGGTGACGGGCGCCAATGGGATCAGGTCGGAGTAGACGGTCTGGCCCGCGGTAAAAGTGCCTGCCGCATTGTCGATGCTCACAAGCGCTGACGCGGGCGAAGTCGTCAATTCCCGGAGCGCGTCGAACTGCGTCCCCAGGGCGATGACCGCTTCGACTTTCGCTTTGACCGTGGTCTCTTCGACCTTAATCTCGATTGACCCGCCGGGAGTCGCTGCGGCGCGCTCGACCGGGACTTCCACAAACAGCTTCGAGGTGTCAATCAGCGTTGCGAGCCGCTCCCCTGCCCTGACGAATTGACCTTCGATGGCAGCGACTCTCTCGATTTCGCCATTGAACGGCGCGCGAATCACCATCCGTTCGAGCTCCATCTTCGCCAGGTCGAGATCGGCTTGCGCGCCTTCCAATCGAGCCTCGGCGAGGGCCAGAAGGTCGACGTCGTTTTTCCCCTGCGCGATTTTTCTTTCCAGCACAGCCGCCTGGACACCGGCGCTGGCCCGTTTCAGCAACAGTTCGCACCGTTTGTCATCCAGTCGAACGGCTTCGGCCTGCTGGGTCAGCTTCTGTTGCGGTTTGACGGACACCGTCCGGACCCATCCGTCGACCGGCGCCGTCAACGCAAGCGTCCGAACCGCCTGCAGATGCATGGAAACGCGGTACACCTTCGGATCGGTCAGTTTGAGAGCTTCGCGCTTGATGACCACTTCCTGCTCGCCCGCGGACGGCTTTTTGGCCCCTCCCTCATCGTCGCGCTGCGCCGCGGCAGCCCGCATTTGGATTGTGCCTGCAACCGCCAGCAAAAAGCTCGGTGCAACAAAAATGCTCGGGATGAGGCCCCTGAACCAGAGGCGCGCGCATTGAAACGGCATAGCGGAATCGCTCCTGATCGAGACATGCTCGGCGGTGGACAGCCGCCGGAGAATCGAACCGGTCTAAGACAGGGGTTTCTTTCTAGGGTAGGGGGCCGCCGAAACGCTGTCAACGTCGTCCACCGGCACGACGACTCCGGTTCTCGATAGCGCAACCCTAAGTGTCAACAAAAGATCGAGGCACGCGGCGGAGCCTCGCCGTACGTGGCGTCGCAGAGGCCCTTCCCCCGCTGTGACCCATCACCGACGGCTGTGCAATAGGCGTCGCCTGTTTCATCTGATAAGCTGGTTTTGAGCGTTGCATGTCGAGGAATTACGCCATGCGCCGCACACCCCGAATTCCCACGAAGACTCCCCTGCCCTCCCGTATCCTTACCGGAAATCCCCCTGATGTCCGCTTGTCTCCTGCCGTTTCTCGCGCTTCCAATACTTGCCAATCCTTTCAATGAATCGCCAGCCGTCGAATTGCGGTATACGGGCGCACTGAGCAAGGCGGGGCAGGCGGCCGACGGCGCCGCAGTCAAACGGTTCAGCCTCTACTGCGCTGTCAATCGCGAGCCGAAAGACGCTCGTCGGATTGCCTGGTTCGTGAGCGAGCGCGGCGGCGGCGGCTGGGGCTGGCCCGAGCGCTTCGGTTCCATCGGGCTTGACGACCAGTTCAAGCCGGCCTCGAAAGGCGCGATTCGTCTCCTTTACGAATACGAAGGAACGCCGATCGTCGTCCCGCTTCCCTTGCCCATCGTGGGTTACGCGCCTCAATTGAAAGCGGGTGCAACGTGGAACGACGGGAAAGAAGCGTGGGAAGTCGTCAAGCAGGCGAAAGTTCAGGACCATAATGCCTGGCAGGTGCAGGTTTCCACCAGCTTCGGGCGCAAACGCACGCTCTGGATCGACGCCGAAGCGCCGATCGTCGTGGCCCTTGAAGAGCGTGTTTTCGTCGGCCAGGGGGACGAACACGTGCTCACGATGCAACTCGACGCCATCAAACCCCTCGACGAGCAGCAACTCACGCGCGACACCCAGGCCCTTCCCGCACTACTGAAGCTGCAATCCGACCTGCAGCGCGGCGAGAACGAGTTTCGTCCGGAGCTCAACGAAGCCCAGTTGAAGTCGGCCGGTGACGCACTCGCCGCTTTGCAAAAGGACTCTGCCGATACCCCGTTCAGCGCGCTTGTCTCGGCGATCGGCAAAGATGTCAAAGGACAGTTGCAACGGACCGACGAAGTCGCACGCCTCGCCGATAAACTCATCGGGAAGGCGGCGCCGGCGTTCGCGCTCAACCTCACCGACAAAACGCGCGTTGACGAAGAGGCGTTCAAGGGCCAAATCACCGTGCTGCATTTCTGGGAATACCAGAATGAACCCCTGGTCGAGCCCTACGGCCAGGTCGGATATCTCGATTTTCTTTCCGGCAAACGGCGCAAGCTGGGCGTGCAGATCTACGGCGTGGCGGTCGACGGCCGGCTCGGCGACGATCAGGCCTTCTCACCCGCGCTCAAGTCGATTCAGCGGCTCAAGCAATTCATGAACCTGAGCTATGGGATTGCCGTCGACGACGGCAAGCTGATTGCGAAATTCGGCGACCCGCGCAAGTACGGAGCCAAGCTTCCGCTGTGGGTCGTCATCGGACCGGACGGCCGAATCGCCCATTACCACACCGGCTTCTACAAGATCAACCCCGATGAAGGGCTCCAGCAACTCGACGAAGTGCTGGTGAAGCTGATCCGGGAGCAGAAGAAGAAAGAGTGAGTAGTGAGTAGTGACGCGATCAACGCCGAGTCATCCCGTCAGTAACGACAATCGCCGCTGCTTTGCCTCTTCGCGTCGCCCGATCTATTTCTACTTGCAGCAAAACCACCCGCTCAACTTGCGATAGCAAGTGCGGCTGCACGCCTTAGTATCGAACCAGAGCCGGCCGCACCAACCGGCGTCAGCCGGGGGATGATTCGTTTCGGGCTCGACTTGCAACGTGACGACGTGTGTGTAAAGGCCGCTGCGTTCGATGCCTTGCCGGAGACTTGCCGGCGACACCCGCGCGGGGCGTTCGGCTTTCAGCACGTCCCCGGCAATCAACGCATCGGTCACGTACTCGGCGCAGTGCAGACCCTCGGCACGATTTCCGGTCAAATGGTGTCTGATCGAATACGGCCGGCCAACTTGGCTGATGAGATGCTCTTCGATACTCTCCCGTTGCCCGGCCGACAACGGCGTTTCGGGATGATACACCGACACCGTTGCCTTCCCCTGCGAGGCGAGATACTCGGCTAGGGGCAGTTCGCGGACCCCTGCCCCGCCTGTGCTGTCGTAGACGAAAATCTGACCCGTGCGTTCCACAACCGCCCCAACGTGCGTGTAGCGACTGGCCGTGAAGACCTTCACCGCCAGGCAGTCTCCCTGACTGAATATCAGGCTGCCACTCGACAACTCAGCCGCGACGAACTCTGCGGCTTGCGCCGAGGTGATCGTCAGCGTCGTGCCGGACGCAGGTGCTGAAGAAACCAGAGCCGCGACGAGAATCCAGGACATGAATCGCCCTCTGGAAAACGTTTCCCACGACAGATGCCGATTGACAAAGCCCCGCTCGAGATAACGCAAGCCATGAAGCAGCGGTTCAAATATCCTGACGACATCGGCACCAAATCGTATCCGTTCAATCTGCGGCATCTGTCGTATCCGCAATTCCCTTCATTCGGCGGAAGATCGACATTCGTTTGTGTTTCATGCGTTCCGCAAACCACGGGGACAATCGGTGCTGATTCAGCCGGAGAAACTACGGATACGACAGATGCCGCGGATCAGACGGATGCGGGATTGTTTTGCGCCTCAGTTCGCAATGGGCTTGCGGCCCTCGAGCACTGTGTACAGCTTGTGCTGGTGACGCTTCACGTCGTCGAACAGCTCGGGCATCCGCTCCTCATACCACGCCAGGGCTTTCGTCACAATCAAAACTGTACCCCCCGGCTTCAGCGCGCGCCGCGCCGCCTGCAGAAAGATCTCGGAGATGCGGAAGTCAGAATAATACGGCGGATTCCCGACCACCAGATCGAATGTGCCCGCTGCTCCGGTCTCCCCGTCGGCATTCAGAATCGTTGACACATTTGTGAGCCCGTTGAGAACGGCGCCACGCTCTGTGCAATCGATCGCCCGCGCGTGCGAATCGATCGCGACCACGGCCACATTCTCTCCGCGACAGGCGGCGGCGAACGCCACGGCCCCGCTGCCGCAACCCATGTCGAGCACGCGCGCCGTGTCCCCGAACTGCATTGTATTGATCAGGGCCCGCGCGCCGGCGTCGAGATTGCGATGATTGAACACTCCCGGCCGGCTGACCCCCTTGATCAGTCGCTCTCTGTCTCGAAACGCAAACTCGAAGTCGAACTGCTTGAGTTTCCTGAGCGTCGCCGTTTTCGTCGCCCGGTACAGCACCCCCTTCTTTTCCGTCGGGCAGCGCGTCACCTTGGGAAACAGCTTTCGCAATTCATCGTGCAGCCATTGATCTTCGTCGTTCGACGTCGCCGCAAGCAACCGGCCCCCCAAACGCAAGCGCTCGTGAGCGGTTTGCAGCAGATCGCGCGTCAGTTCAGCCTCGCCGCGCGGATCGACCGTGAGCGCCACCAGATCGAACTCGCTCTCCGGAAAATCGGCCGTGCATACGATCTCAACGTTCTGTGCCGTCGCGACGGACAAGTTTGCTCCGTCTTCGAGGAAGGCTTCGGGTTCGAGGTGTGAGGTGTGAGCCACCACGAAATGCCGTGATTCTTCGGCAAGATAGGCATCGAAAACATGCAAAATGATCCGCGCGGCGGGCAGTCGACGACCGGCCTCGGCAGCGAACTGGCCGCGCCCAAGCGTTGTGCACAGAATGCGCTGCTCCTCGACTGTCGGCAGGTCGTCGATCAGCAACTGCTCGGCGGGAGGGACGCGTAGCGCCGCGGGGATTTCTCGATGTTTCTTGTTCTTGCGTGACATACCGTTGACAGCGTGTTGAAAAAAGGGGGCAGCCCCTCTCGGAATATCGGTGCCGCCCGGAAGAATGCGCGGTCGGAAAGGGTATGACCCCTTTTTCGACACGCGGCTACGGGGCGCGGCAGATGTAGCACTTGAGGTAATTTGTTTCTGGGCAATGGACGGCCGTCGGATGATCGGGCGCCGGACCGCGCGCTTCCAGAATCTGCAACGGACGCCTGGCGCTCGTCGCTGCTTCGGCCAGCATCTCGGTGAACATCTCGCGCGAGACGTGCCCCGTGCAACTGCACGTGACGAGCGTTCCGCCTTCGGCAAGAACTTCAAGCGCCATCCGATTGAGGCTGTGATACCCGCGAAGCGCTTCGTCGAGCCCTCGAGCGTGCCGCGCCAATTTAGGGGGATCGAGGACGATCAGGTCGAATTTCTCCTGCGCGTCGCGCAGCTTTTCGAGCATCTTGAAGGCGTCCGACTTCTCGAAGCGGATCGCGGACGCCAACTCGTTGTTTTCGGCATTTGTTCGGGCGAGCGCCAACGCCGGTTCCGAAACGTCGACCGCCAGCACCTCGCGGGCCTGACCATGGCGGACCGCATTCAGTGCGAACCCGCCCGAATAACAGCACAGGTCGAGCACCCGGCCGCCGCGCACGTATTTGACGAACGCCTGCCGGTTGTCGCGCTGGTCGAGAAAGAACCCCGTCTTTTGCCCTTCCACGACGTCGACCGAGCACCTCACGCCGTGTTCGGTGATCGAGAGCGGTCGTGGCGGCTCGCTTCCCGAAAGCAGACCGTCCGCAATTTCCAACCCCTCAGCCTCACGGATTCCCTTTTCGGTTCGCAACCAGATGCCGGCAGGCTGCAATTGCTCCTGCAAGATCCGCACGATCAACTCCCGACGCGACGCCAGCGCCAGGCTCGTGAATTGCACGAGGAGCCAGTCGTCGTAACGATCGACGATCAGCCCCGAGAGACCGTCCGCTTCGCTGAATACGAGCCGGCACGCAGCGCCGGGTCCGCACAGACCAAGCACATCGCGCCGCAGCCGGATTGCCGTCGCCAGTTGTGCACTCCAGAAAGCCTCGTCGAGCCGCTCGGCGGGATCCCAACTGTAAAGCCGCACCTGGATGTTGCTAAGCGGGTTGAATAACCCCTTCGCGACGAACTCCCCATGCTCGGTGACCAATTCCACTTCGGCCCCCGCTGCGGCCGCGCCCGAAACGCGCGCGATGGCTCCCGAGAAAACCCACGGGTGCCGTCCGAAAAACGGCTGCGCGCGGCGGGGCTTGAGAACGACCTGGGGGAGCGCGGAAACTTCGGCGACGATTGACACAGAATCCCTTTTGAAATTGACGACTGAGCCGCGGCTCCTGCACCGCACTGTCGCAGCCCCGATCCGGACAGTTTCGAGAACAAATGGGCGCGCAGCGGAACTCTGGACGAGTCGTTCCCAAGCTCAGCCCGGGAGCGAGAATTTCCTCGTGCACCGGATTTCAAAAATGTGTGCAGTTGCACATTTTTGAAATGGTCCTAATCGTCCTTTTTGATTGCCAAACCGCTCCACGGATTACCACGCTGTTGTCCAACGGGCAATCAAATCGATGCCGCGACGAAGACCCTTCGGCATCTCCTCAAGCCCAATCCGCAATAGTATACAAAATTACAGATTCCGGGGCAATGGCCTCGCACTGGGGAGATTGCGTCAGCTCTTGTCAATCGGCTGGCTTTTCGCCGCGCATTCCGTCCACACGTTCCACGTAGGCCAGCAGCCGCTCGCATTCGTTTTTCAAATGCCGCAACTCGAGCAGAGTCTTCACGCGCGTCGTCAGCTCCAACTTGTTGACGGGCTTCGTCAAAAAGTCATTCGCACCGGCGTTCACGGCCTTTTCGATATCACCCATCTCGGCGAGGGCCGTCACCATGATGATCGGAATGTGCTCCGTTTCCGCGTCTCCCTTGAGGCGCTGGCACACTTCGTAGCCGCTGACCTTGGGCATCATGATGTCCAGCAGAATCAGGTCGGGGGGGGTTTTGCGGACGTAGTCCAGCGTTTGCTGGCCGTCGTAAACCATGTCGACCTGGTAGCCCGCTTCCGAGAGATACGCATCGAGCAGCTCGCAATTCTGATGATTGTCGTCAGCGACCAGCAGCTTGGCAGGGCTGATCGTTTTTTCGCGTGCCATGATCCGTCCCGTATTGAATTCGGAATGCGGAACGCGGAGTTCAGAACTTGAATCCCCGGCGGTCCGGATTCGGCATGTCGTGGGTAAGTGTCGTAGCCTTTGGATTCGACGGAATCGTCGGGATTTCGACCGGCGGGAGATTGTCGTCCGGATATTCCGGCCGCCGCCCCACTGCTATTATAGCGGGTCGGAAGGGGCGGCGGTATCGACTCGCAGCCAGCGCGAGAGGGCCGATTCGACAGACGGCGAATTGGCCCTCTCCAACGCCTGCAGATGTCCGACCAGGAATTGCCAATCCTGGGGGGTATCGACGTCGTACCACGGCGGAAGGACCGCCAGCCGGGCGCCGCATTCCGTCACTCGGGCAACAGTTTGTTCGAGGACACGCGACGTGCTCCAGGCGACACCGTCGAAGATCGGTCGGCAGGCGCCGCTCTGACCGATCAGGTAGTAGCCCCCGTCCATCGCCGGACCAACGACGCAATCCACGTCTTGCAGTAGTGCGAATGCCCGTTCGACATGCTCCCGCGGCAGCGTGGGACTATCGGAACCGATGAGCAAAACCCGGTCGTGAGGTTCCACGAGGTGTTCGGCAAAGAATCTTGCCATTCGCGCTCCGAGATCAACCTCGGGCTGCGGCCAAAGTTCGTAATCCATGCCGCCAATCGAGGCGAAATAGTCGCGAGCGTTGTCAGTCGCGGGAGCGAAGCACAAGACGCGCCGTTCAGCAACGTCCCTGAACCGCTCCACCAGATCGGCGACAAAGGCCGCGTAAATTGCTGCCGTCCGCCCTGCCCCCAATTCCGCCGACAGTCGCGTCTTGACGCGGCCGGGAACGGGATGCTTGACGAACAGGCCGAGGGTGGTCATTGAAGAAACAGGAATTAGGGGTCAGGAGGCAGGGGTCAGGGGAATGCGCGGCTGGCGCCACTCAATGACTTGCATCTCGTGCGAATGACAACGCACTTCCATCCGTTGATGAGGAAAAACTCCCATGAGAAGTCAGATTCGCTTCGAACGCAAATCTCTAATCGACTGCGTGCTGACCGCGTTCGTCGTTGCGAGCGTCGGAAGCTCGCTTTTTGCTGCCGGTGATATCTCAGAACTCGATCAGCATTTCAACGATCCCGGCAAGGACATTTCTCCGTGGATGTTCGTCCCCAGGGACAACATCAAAGAATTCTCGACCGAAGAGCATCCCGGTCTGGCGACGATCTTCGAGGCGGGCCAAAGGCAGGACGTCAAAGGGCTGCTCAAAGCCCCCGTCAAAATCGGCGATTACAGTCTCCCCTGGGAATTCCAGACAGCGCTCGTCCAGAGCTTCAATCTGACCGCCGGGGTCGGCGCCAAAACGCAGGTCAATTCGGCGATCGGGCTCAACATCGCTGTCACGTTTTCCGATCCGTCGACCTGGTCGAGCGACCGCACGAAACGTCCTCCGCAAACGCGCGAATTCCAACTGCTCGTCGTTCATCTCGGCTGCACGGGGGAAGCGGGGGTCGGCCTGCCCCAGTTCTCCACCGAGCCGCATCCCGAGACGTATCTCGTCTGGGGACGCGGCGACATGGGCAACACGACGCTGGGAGACTGGCGGATTCCTTATGTCTGGATCGGCGACGGCGCCAAATACGCCGGACCGGCCAGCCCGCAGCTTTATTTTCGTGCCGTGCTCCTCAGTCCGACGCAGTTGGCCGTCGGGATCAAGTTCGATGCGTCGCACGGGTCGACTACTGCGTCTTCTTCGGATCGACTCCACGCCCCTTCGAAAAATTCTCGGACGACTTCAGTGTCCTCGGCTACCTCGGGCGATGGCAGTGCCAGGAGCAATGCACGCTGGTGGACACCCACTCGCACCCCGGCCACCTGATGCTCAAGCTCCTCGGGCCTGGCCTCGGCACCGGGTTTGGTCCTGCCGGCGGTTCCTCCCTCAAGCTCAGCGACTACCCTCCGCCGTGGGAGATCGAGACCGCGATCATTGCCCCCGACGATTCGATCCCGTGGAACTATTGGATGAACTTCATCATTTTCGACAAGGAGCGAAAGAATCGCGGCATGTGGACACCGGGAATCGCGATCGATCCCTCCCCTGATCGATCGTTGTCACATCAAAGCGACTGTTGTGGTGCGTTGCGACCCGATCGCTCACGAGTCGGGTCGCGATCTCACGATGCTCTGTCACGCACGGACTAATAGTCCGTGCTACGTTTGGCGGCGTCAGTTCCGTTGTAGCACGGACGGTTAGTCCGTGCGTGATGGGAACGACAACCAACTGCCAGGCGGACGGCGGGGATTAACCCCGCCGCTCGCTCGGACGAAGGAGAGGCGAATCGCTCAGTACAATTGATCGGCGAACAGGCCCCCCGTCGGGATCACAATCACCCCCCACGTTTCGTCGATAGCGATCTTCAACTCCTCTTTCTGATCGGCCTGGCCCGGCACCTGGATCGTGACTTCGTACTTACCCGGCAGAACGTGCAGCGTCGTTCCATCTTTGGGATCCTTCCCCCCCTTGCCGGCCGCGAGATTGTACTTCTGGCCGTTGATCGTCAGGACGATGTTCTGATTCGAGGCGTTCCCCAGAATCAATCGGCCGCGATTCGCCTGTGGCAGGATCCCGTCGGCCTTGGCCTTCGCGGCATTGCGCGTCGCCAGTAGGGCCGTGACATCCCCCTCCTTGCGTGTCAACTTGACGTTCAGGATTCCCCCAGTGCCGCTGAAACTGAGTGTTGCCTCTTCGGCGGAAACTTTCGTCGCCGCAACGTTCTCTTTCCAGCCGCGCTTCGCGAGCTCGCGTTGATAAAACTTGATCACCGCTTCGATCGTCGAGGGAACGACGACTGTGACCGTCTTGCGAAAGGGAGTGGTCGTCGAGAAGCGGCTGGTCTTGTTGTCGGGAAACGGCAGGCCGTCGTCTTCGTCGGCGATCAAGCCGTCGGCCGGCACTTCCTCGGTCGACGGCGGAGCATTGGGATCGGCCGGTCCGGTCGCCATCTTCACGTCGAACGTCGCCTCGATGCGATAGTTTTGCTCGAAGAATTTTTCCGGCTGCTTCATCACTCCCTTGCCACGCGCTCGGCCATCTTTGACGGTGATTTCGGAATCCATAAAGTCCGCTCCGACGGTCCCCCCCCGATTGATCGACAGGCCATCGGCGTACATGAAGAGATACGTCAGCTTTCCGGATTCATCGAACCTAAGAAATCGTAAGTCAATTACTTCCGGGAATGGCGGGTGAGCGTGATGGATTGAGAGTGTAGTTCCATTGGGGACAAGTTTTCTGTCGCTGGATGTTGAG
>JAGVKR010000642.1 GCA_020050375.1 Planctomycetales bacterium | reverse complement strand
GCTCTTCCGATCTCACCGTCGTCGGTCTTGCCGCCGTCCCCGTCGATTTCCACTCATCCGGCTTCATCCAGTCTGGGGAACGTCGGGCGACGGCCACCAGTCCAGGGGCTGACGACCGCGATCCCCTCGCCGGGCGGCAACCCGTGGAAGCCGACGGCGACTCCGCGTGTCTGGCAGTACGTCGTCGTTCACCACACGGCGACCAACTCGGGCAGCGTCGAAACAATCCACGAATCGCACATCAAGAACAAAGATAAGAACGGCAATCCCTGGCTGGGAATCGGCTATCACTTTGTGATCGGCAACGGGCAGGGAATGGCCGACGGTGCGATCGAGCCCACCTTTCGCTGGAAGACTCAGATCCAGGGGGCTCACGCCGGCAGCAGCAACAAGGATTACAACGAGCGCGGAATCGGCGTTTGCCTGGTCGGCAACTTCGAGAACTCCCCCCCGACGCCGGCGCAGCGCCGGAGCATGAAGCTGCTCGTCCAAACGCTCAAGAACGAATACCACATCGCGTCCGCCAATATCGTCGGGCACAAAGACATCCGCGCCTCGGCGACGGAGTGCCCCGGCAAGTTTTTTCCGATGGCGGATATCGCCGCTGATGAGCCGACCATCCTGTTCGGTCTGAACGCTGATGGCGTTCCAGTCGAGCAAGTCGCCTCCACCTCTGGGAGCTTCCTGCGATGACATCGCGCCTTACTTCCGACCTGCTCCACCTGTCGACGGTTGCCTCCGCCGGAAACGCCGCTTCCCGGCGCGCGGGCGATCTGGCGACTGGTTTCTCGGCAGGAGAGCTTCCCGCCGCAACGTCGCAAATCGAGCTTCAAATCCCGCGTCACGCGGCGGACGATCTCCACATTCCCGATCACTACGAAGCCGGTTACGCTTATCCCCTGATCGTCTGGCTGACTCCGGCCGACGGACCGCAGCGAGACTTTCGTGCGTTGATGCGGCGAATCAGCGATCGCAACTGCTTCGGCGTCGCGGTACGCAACCGGCCCGGCCAACGCCTGGAAGAGTGCATCTTCGAAACCGTCGTCGGTTTGCGGCGCAAGTACCACGTGCACAGCGAACGGATTTATCTGGCGGGCGTCGGGGACGAAGCCCTGCTGGCGCTGCAAACCGGGCTCGCTCGCCCCGAATGGTTCGGCGGGATCGTTGCGCTCTCGCCCGATTTGCCGTCGCAGCAGCGATGGCTGACGCACTTCGATGCGTTGCGCGGTAAACGGGTGTTACTGGGCGCGGGTTGTGACGACGTGGCGCAGGTCGAATCGGTCCGGCGGCTCCAGCGCCTGCTGTGGTCGGCTGGCTTGTCGGTTAACGCATGCAGTTACGACTTTCGCAATCAGATCGACGACGGACTCCTCCGCGAAATCGACCGCTGGATGATGCAGTCGATCGAAGAGACGGTAACGGCCTGACGCACTATTGCGCTTCGGGCGGAACATCGACGAGATAAGTCTTGCCGTCGTTGGCCGTCACGGCGATCCGCTTTCCGTCGGGGAAATAACCGGCGGAGTAGATCACCACCGGCAGCTTCGTGCTGAACAGCGGCTTGGCCGGATTCGAAACGTCCCAGACATTGACGACGCCGGAATACCCAACCGACATCAATCGCGTTCCCGCCGGGCTGAACTGCACGCGATAGATGTCGTCGGTATGTCCGGCGAGCGTTGCGACCGCCTGGGCATTCGTCGAGTTCCACAACCGGATCTTCTTGTCGACGCCGGCGGCAGCCACGAGCGGTCCCTGCGGTTGAAAGGCGACAGTGTAGACCGCCCCTTCGGCGCCGGCGAATTGTCGGATTTCACCACCGCCGGCGACGTCGAACAGTCGAATGGTTTTATCGCCTCCACCGGTGAGCAATTGCGTGCCGTCGGGGCTGAAGGCCACCGAGTAAACGGCGGCGCCTTGCGCGGCGAGAGCCTTCGATTCTTTCCCGGCTGCCAGATCCCAGATCTTCACGGTCTTGTCGTTGGACGCCGATGCCAGCAGCTTTCCGTCGGGACTGAAGCTCAGCCCATACACCTGCGACGCATGACCGGCCAGATTGAGCGCAGACTCTGGTGATGCGATCGACCAGGTCCTGAGCGGACCGTCGCTTGATACCGAAAGTGCGGTGCGGCTGTCAGACGCGAATGCGAGTCCTGTGATCGGGCCGGCACAACCTTTCAAAGTCTGGACTGCTTCCGGAGGCGCGGACGGAAGTCCAGCCGCAGGCGCGGCCGGCGTGGGATTGAAGAGCTGAATTGACTGGTCGCCGAGAGCGGCGATCAGCTTTTTACCATCGGGACTGTAGGCCAGGCGGGTTCCCTCCGCAGGCAATGCGAACTTCAACTGGACCACTCCGTCGGCGACATTCCAGAGCAGCACGCTTTTGTCGGCGCCGCTCCCTGCGACCTGGTTGTTGTTAGGGTGAAACGCTACGGCGAGGGCCGGGGCCTGTAATCCGGCGAAGGCGCGGACGAGGTTCCCGTTATTGGCGTCCCAGGTTTTCACCGTGCCATCGCCGTCGGCGGTCGCGTACTGCGCTCCGTTTTGCGAGATGGCGAGCGCGTTCACCCCTTTGTCGTCGGTGACGTGCATCCGCTGGAGCGAGACAATGTTGACGTTCAGCAGAGTGTCGGCCCCGCCAGAGACGATCGTCTTGTTGTCGGGGACGAAGGCGACCGCCGCTATGGGCCCTTTGTGATCGACGAAGTGCTGCGCGGTCCGGCCGATTTTTACATCCCAGACGCGGACAGTTTGGTCGGCACTGGCGGAGACAAGCTTTTGAGAGTCCGCGCTGAATTGCAGGGCGGCGAGAGTCTCGGTGTGGCCGGCAAGCGTTCCCTTGAGAGCTCCATCGGCGAGATTGTAGATGCGGATCGACTTGTCTTCGCCGCCAACCGCGGCGAGGAGATTGTCGGCTGAGATCGCTAGCGCGGTGATGGATGCGCCCGTATCAATCGAGCGGATCATGGCCCCGTCCGCCGCGTTCCAGATGCGCAGGGTCTTATCGGCCCCCGTCGTGACGATCTGTGCGCCGTTGGGAGTGAACGTCGCGCCGGCAACCTTGCCGGTGTGGCCTGGCAAGACTCGGACTTCGGCGCCATCGGCGACTGTGAAAACCTTGACGACGCCCCCTGCGTCTCCCACCACCGCCTGACTTCCGTCGGGGCTGACGGCCGCCGCGCTAACCTCTGCGGGGAGGGGAGCGAAAGCTTTGATCAGGCTGCCATTGCTGACGTCGAAGACGCGGGCGATCTTGTCGTCGCAGCCGGTGGTCACCTGCGATCCATTCGGACTGAAGACGATGCTGGTGACGACACCCCCGTGACCATCGAAATTACGGACCGGTTTGCCGTCGGCGAGCGTCCACAAGCGAGCCGATTTGTCGGCGCTGGCTGAAGCGACCAGTTGACCATTCGGGCTGACCGATACGGCGGTCACGGCTCCCGAGTGCCCGGCGATCGGACGTGCTGCCGGAATCGCAACGGGCCAGGCCTTCACCAGCCCATCGCCGCCGGCCGTCAGCAACAAGGTGTTATTGGGATGAAACGCGACCCCTGTCACCGGGCCGATGTGAGCTCCAACGACGCCCTGGAGCGCGCCATCAGCCGGGTTCCATAGACGGACCACACCGGCTTCATCGGCCGAGGCGAGTTGCTGATTGTCCTTTCGGAAATCGAGCTTGAGGACCGTCGCGGTGTGACCTGTCAGCTCGCGGAGCACTTTGCCATCGGTGGCGTTCCACAAGCGGATCGACTTGTCGGCTCCCCCCGTTGCGTAGAGCTTGCCATCCGCGCTGACGGCAATTGCGCTCGCTGCAGGTTGGTGCGCGGCGATGGTCGATCGCGGCGAATCGATAGGCACGTCCCAGAGCTTGACCGTGTTGTCGAGCGAGCCGGACGCGATTCTCGTGCCATCCTTCGAGACTGCGACGGTCAATACGAGGTTTGTGTGGCCCACAAATGTCCGCGTCGGTTTTCGCGTACCCGCGTCCCACAGCTTGAGCGTCTTGTCGAAGCTGCCGGTGACGATCCGCAGTCCGTCGGGAGTGGAGTCGACGGAGTAGACCGGATCGGTGTGGCCGACGAGCACCTTGGCATCGGCAGCCGGCTCTTGGGCAAGACTCGTCAGGCCCGCCCATGCCAGACCGGCAATCGAAACCACCGCGGCAGGGTACAGGGAGCGACGCATCAGCATGGCGACAGCCTCACCGGAGGGAGCTTCAGGCGGATTCGACTCGGGCCTGTAGTGTGGTTCGCGTGCTGCGCCCTGTCAACGGCTGAGATTGAACCGCAAACCCCCGGCCGACTATACTCGGATATGACTACAACAGTCGGAAGCGGACCATTTTACGTCGGCATCGATCTGGGCGGAACGAACATCAAGGCGGGTGTTGTGAACGACACCGGCCACCCGCTGTCGCACGTCAGTCTGCCGACGGACGCCATCAAAGGACCGACGGTCGGTGTCGCAAGTCTGGTCAGCGCCGCAGAGCAGGCGATCGTCGAGGCTGGGGTGACGAAGGATCGCATCTCCGGAGTGGGTCTTGCAACACCGGGAACGATGGACATCCCCGCCGGGATGTTGCTCGACCCGCCGAACCTCCCGGGATGGAACGATTTTCCTGTCCGCGACGCGGTCGGCCAACGGCTCGGTCTGCGAACGGTGCTGCAGAACGATGCAAATGCCGCCGCCTATGGAGAATTCTGGGCGGGAGCGGCACGCGATGCCAACAGCCTCGTCTTCTGGACGCTGGGGACGGGCATCGGGTGCGGGATCATTCTCGATCACTTGATCATCGAGGGGGCGCATTCTCACGGAGCCGAGTGTGGGCATATCATCGTCGAAATGACGAACGGCCGTTTATGCGGCACCGGCCAGTACGGGACGCTTGAGGCGTATGCCGGCGCGAAGGCGGTCATCGCCCGTTGCGAAGAAGCCCTCGAATCGGGCCGACAGTCGGCGATCTCAGCACGAGTGGACGCGGGCGAAGAGCTCACCCCTCTCCTGATTAGCCAGCTCGCCGAGGCGGGGGACGTGCTGTGCGATGAGCTGGTCATGGAGACGGCGCGGTACATGGGGGTGGGGACGGTCACGCTGATGCACACAATCGACCCGGAGATGGTATTGTTCGGTGGGGGGATGACGTTCGGCCGCAACGCCACGCCGCTCGGCCGGCGATTCATTCAGGAAATCCGCAACGAAGTCAGGAAACGGGCCTTCCCGACACTCTCTGCGAAAACGATCGTCGACTATGCCAGTCTGGGAGGCGACGCGGGTTTCATCGGGGCAGCCGGATGCGCACGGTTGAAATTCGGGAAGAAAGTCTGAGAGGATCTTTGAAATGACCGTAACAGCCCTTGTGAAACAAATTGGCGACCGTCGTTATCGCGCGTCGATCTCACAACCCATGTTGCTTGAGACTGAAGCCGATACGCCGGGTCAAGCGGTGCAGCAATTGCGGCAGATGGCAATGGATCAGATCGCCGGCGGACAGTTGGTGGAGATCTCATTGCCGGGTTCGAACGAGCCGAATCCCTGGCTGGCAATCGCCGGGGCCTGGAAAGACCATCCCGATCTTGAACAGTATCTTCAAAACATTGCGGATTACCGTCGGCAGGTCGATGAAGATGAGTCGGCGCCATGACGCTGTTTGCCCTCGACACGGATGTGCTGAGCTTGCTGATTCAGGGCAACGAGGCCGTCCGTGCGCATGTTCAGGCATTGACGGGCAACCGATTCTCTGTGACGATCGTCACCGTCGAGGAGACCCTCACCGGATGGTATTCCCAGATCCGGCAGGCAAAGAATGACGCGCGCCTTGTTCGAACGTATGCGGAGCTGCAACGTAGCGTGGAATTCTTTCGTCAAATCCAGATCCTTCCGTTCGGTGACGCCGCAGCAACGATCTATCGTCAACTTCGAACGGAACACCGAAGACGGGGAAAGAACGACCTCCGCATCGCGGCGATCGCATTGGCCTGCGGTGCAGTTGTGATTTCACGCAATCAGCGCGATTTTCGCGACATCGTCGGCTTGGCGGTCTCGGACTGGTCGGTTGCAGCGACCGAATTGCCTAAACAGCATGGACCACCTGCGGACGACTGATGGGAGCCTCGGAAAATCGCCCCCAACTGACTTACGATTCCGAAATACCACTACTTGATAAATGATTTCATGGACGCGCGGCTTATACGTAACTTTTCGATCGTCGCCCACATCGATCACGGCAAGAGTACGCTCGCCGATCAGCTTCTGCTGAAGACCGGCACGATCACGCAGCGCGAGTTTCGCGATCAGATTCTTGACGATCTCGACGTCGAACGCGAACGGGGGATCACCGTCAAAGCGCGCGCGGTCGCGATTCACCACAAGTACAAGGGGGAAACGTACGAGCTGAACCTGGTTGACACGCCGGGTCATGTCGATTTTCACTATGAGGTCTCGCGAAGCCTGGCAGCGTGCGAAGGGGCGCTGCTTTTGGTCGACGCGTTTCAGGGAGTTCAGGCGCAGACGGTTGCCAACGCCTATGCGGCGATCGAGTCGGACCTGGTCATCATTCCCTGCATCAACAAGATCGACCTTCCCGTTGTTCGGACCGAAGACGTGCTCGTCGAAATGCACACCGTCCTCGGAATCGAGCCCGAAGAAGTGCTGATGGTGAGCGGCAAATCGGGGATCGGTATCGACGACGTTCTTCAGGCGCTCATCGAACGCGTTCCCCCGCCGAGCGGTGATCCTGAAAAGCCCGTCCAGGCCCTGGTCTTCGACAGCAAGTACGACAACTACCGCGGCGTCGTCATCTACGTCCGCGTTCGCGAAGGGCGGATTGCGCCGGGAATGAAAATCCTGTTCATGAAGGCGGGCACCTCTCACGAGGTGCTCGAAGTCGGCCAGTTTCGGCCCGACATGGTCAAGTGCGACGAGCTGGGGCCCGGCCAGGTCGGCTACATCGTCGCCGGCATTAAAGACCTCGGGAGCGTCCACGTCGGCGACACGGTCACACTGGCCAATCGCCCGGCGGCCCAGGCTCTGCCGGGGTACAAGCCTCCGCAGCAGATGGTGTTTTGCGGCATGTACCCGATCGAAAGCACCGACTTCGAAAAGCTCCGCGAAGAGCTGCAGAAGATGGGGCTCAACGACGCCAGCTTCACGTTTCTTCCCGAGACGAGCGACGCTTTGGGATTCGGCTTCCGCTGCGGCTTCCTCGGCATGCTGCACATGGAGATCATTCAGCAACGGCTCGAGAAAGAAGCCGCGATCGACCTGATCCAGACCGCCCCGAACGTCACCTACGAGCTGCTCATGATGGACGGCTCGACGCAGCGGGTCGACAATCCACAGGACGTCCCCGTCACCGGGATGATCAAAGAGTTCCGCGAGCCGATCGTGCGCGTGAACTTTATCGTCCCCGCCGAGTCGATCGGCCAGATCATGCAGCTCTGCGAAGATCGTCGCGGGACGTACAAGAGCACCGAATACCTCGGCCCGACCCGCGCGCAAATCGTCTACGAGCTGCCGCTGGCCGAAGTCATCTACGACATGCACGACAAGCTCAAAAGCATCACCCGCGGTTACGGCACGATGGATTACGAAGTGATCGGCTTTCGCGCCGCCGACCTGGTGAAAGTCGACATTCTCGTCAAAGGGAACCGCGTCGACGCGCTGGCGACGATCATGCACCGCGACCACG
>JAGVKR010000698.1 GCA_020050375.1 Planctomycetales bacterium | reverse complement strand
CCGACTGCGGCAGGCGCCTTTGGGGCAGGTGCGGCGGCGGGCGCAGCTCCGGCGGCTCCCTGCGCGCGGGCCATTTCCAGCGGACTCATCTTTCCGGCTGGTTTCGCCGCAGGCGCCTTGGCGGCTGCGGCCGGTTTCTTCTCGGCCTCTGGGTTTTCTTTTGCTTCTTTGGCCGGCGCGGCCTTCTTGATCGGCTTGTCGACGACCTTGAGGTACGACGGCTCGATGTCGTACCAACTGATGTCAACCGGGTGGTCGAACTGGACGAGAGCCCGGCCCCCCATGTTGACCGTCTTCACGACCCCGGTCAGCCCCTGAAACCGACGCAGCTCAGCCACCGACGCATCGACCTCGACGTACTTGTCCGTGAATTGCTTTTTGAGCTTCTCGACCTGATCGAACGGCATGCTGTCCCTTCGTTTACGATCCCGAAAACGCGACACAAGAGTCGTGCAGCGCAGCGTTTCGGTCTCGCGCATTCTGATTGATCCGGCAGGCGAAATCAAGGCCGCCGAACGAGCCGGAACGCGTATTGCCAGCGGGCGTTTCTAGGGGGGGGAGCGTCGCCTGACGTCGCTTCAGAACGGCAACCGATGACAATCGTCCTGTGCAAATCAGCCCCTGATGCAGGAGCGGATGAGTCGGCGACCGTGCCCAGCGACGCCGACAAAACCAGGGAGCCGCAACCAGCGGAAAGCAACACGTTTTCCGCAATTCCGATTTCAGAGGCGTTGACCAGTGGCGACAATTCATAGAGGCTTGTCGCGCATCTTTCTGCCCTATCGCGCTGAGCGCGGGCGGCGATGTCGAACGAGATCGTTTGCGATCGCCCGTCGAAACGGATCGCCGCCGAATAGACCGCATGGCCCGCCTGGCCGAACAATTGAAATTCTCCCGTCTCGTCGTCGATCCGTTCGAGTCTAAGATCTTGAAACGAAGGGCTGGGGGGGAGGGCCTCATCGGGCGAGCCTTCGATTGAAGTCAGAATGGTTTGCCAGCCCGATTCGCTTCGAACCGCCAATTCATGCCGCCACCGGTCGCGTTCGTATCGAAACGTCAATCGGAGATCACCGGCCCGCAAGGAGCTTGCGTCGGCAGATTGTTCGACTTCGAGCATTGTTTCGCGTGATTTCCGGCAATCGGCGTATCAACAAGTGTCGTCTTTCGCTCCGCGAAAGAACGCGCCCTTTCGCGGAGCGAAAGGCGACAATGTCCGATCATAGCAGGGCCTCCCCGGAGTGTCGCCGCGCGGTATTGTTTGGAAAATCGCCCGGCAGTCTCACTATGATCGGCCATCGCGTGACAACAAATGTCCCGGAGGGATCAGGAGTCAGGGTTATCTTCTGACTTCTGTCTCCTGCCGCCTGATTCCAACCGATCCCGCATTTCGCCAAATGCCCCTCGAACTTACCCAGGTGACCGTCAAAAACATCCTGACGCGGACGACGGGGTTTCTGCGCGAAGTCACATCGCATTCGCTGCAGCCGTATCGAGGGTGCACGTTTGGAAACGCGCTGTGCGGCGTGGGATGTTACGTGCAGCACAGCCGGCACATCACGCAGGGGCGGCGCTGGGGCGGGTTTCTTGAAGTCCGCACAAACGCCGCCGACTCGTATCTGGCCAATTGCGATCGCGAACGCCGCTGGGCCGAGAAGCGAAATGAGGCGTTCTCGATCTTCTGCTCGAGTGCCACCGATCCCTTCGTGCCACAGGAGTTTCGATACGGCATCACGCACAGCCTGCTGGAGGCGATGTGCGAACGGCCTCCCGACGAACTGGTGTTGCAGACGCATTCGCACCGGGTTGCGGAGTGTCTGCCGCTGCTGCAACAGTTGGCGACGCGCTGCCGGCTTCGCGTGCACGTGTCGATTGAGACCGACCGCGAACGGATCGCCGGGCTTCCGCCCCATGCCAGCCCGGTCGAGCGACGGCTGACGGCTTGCGAAAAACTACGCGCCGCGAGGCTCTTCACGGTCGTCACGGTTTCACCGCTGCTGCCGATCGCCGAACCGGAGCGATTCTTCGCCCGTATCGCCGAGGTTGCCGATGCCGTCGTGCTCGATCATTTCATCCAGGGAGATGGATCACACGACGGGGGCCGCACGCTGCGGACGTCACTCCCGGCGGCGATGGCGGCCATCGATCCCCATTCGGTTTCGCTCGCCTATCGCGACGAAATGGCCGCGTGCGCGCGGCGCATCATGCCGGGCCGGGTTGGCGTGAATATCGCGGGGTTTGCGGGGAGGTACGGCTGAAAAAAATGAGGAATTCGGAATTCGGAGTGCGGAATTCGATCCGCGCTTTTCACTCCGCATTCCGAGCTCCGAATTCCGCACTCACTCATTCAATGATCCGCTGCATACAGTTGCTCGATGACCCCCTCGAGAAAATCGGCGAGGCGCTCGGCGGCGACGTGGGCCGTCTCGCGAAGATGCCACATTTCCTTGACGCTCCCCGGCCGCTTCCAGATCGCGCCGAGGGCGGCCCCCAGGCGAACAGAGCCAGTGTCGCCAACCATCGTCAGAATCTCGGGAGGCAGGTCGGCCGAGAGATCGTCACTGATGGCGCGAACCGCCAGGCAGCGGACCTTTGCATCGCGGCACGTCTCGGCGACGGCGAGGCTTTCCATGTCGACCGCCAGGGCGGAATGCTTTTCGGCCAGGGTTCGCTTCGCCGCGACCGTCCGCACGAGTTGACGGGCCATCAGCAGTCGACCGACATAGAGCCCTTTGGCGGGGTCAGCCGGCATTCCCAGGTCGATCGCCAGCGTGCGTCCCTCCTCGTCGAGCAGCGCGTTGCCGACGACGATGTCGCCGATTTTCAAGTCGGGTTGCAGGGCGCCGGAAAAACCGGCCGAGATGATCCATTTCGGAGCGTGCCCGTCGAGCAGGGCGCGGGTCGCCTGGCGGGCCCGGCTTGCCCCGAGGCCGCATTGCACAAAGGCGATACGAATCTCGCCAAGTCGCGCCCCGCGAAACGTGAACTTGCCCCCCAGGTATTTGCGAATGCGGTCGCACCGATCGAGCAGCGGCGCGATTTCGATCCCGGTGGCGTAGACGATGCCGATGTCGGCGTGGACAGTGTCGGGAGCGTCGTCGGACATAGGGGTCAGCTCAAGTCCCTGAAATCGGCGGATCAATCTGAGTCGTCTTTCGCTCCACGAAAGATCGCGAACTTTCGCGGAGCGAAAGGGGACAAAACGCCGAGTTTTCACGCCGATTTTGCTTCGAAGTCGCGCATCGCTTCGAGGAGCGCGTCGACACCCGCCGGCGGGAAGGCATTGTACAGGCTGGCGCGCATCCCGCCCACGCTGCGGTGCCCCTTCAGCCCATCCAGCCCCGCCTTCTTCGCGACGCCGACGAATTTCTCATCGAGCGACGCATCGCCGGTCACGAAGGTGACGTTCATCATCGACCGGCTGTCGGCGTCGGCCGTGGGACGAAACAGTCCGCCGCTGTCGAGATGTCGATAGAGTTTGCCCGCTTTGTCGCGATTGGCCCGCTCGACGCCGGCAAGTCCCCCCTGCTTTTTGATCCACTTGAAGATCAGCCCCATCACGTAGATGCCGAACGTGGGGGGAGTGTTGTACAGCGAATGATCTTCGGCATAAGTGCGGTACTGCAGCATCGTCGCCAGCTCTTTCGGCCCGCGCTCGACCAGGTCGTCGCGGATGATCACCAGCGTGACTCCCGAGGGGCCGAGATTTTTCTGTGCGCCGGCATAAATCAACGCGTATTTCGAGATCTCGAGCGGCCGGCTGAAAATGTCGCTGCTGGCGTCGCAGATGAGGGGCACGTTGGCCGGCGCGTCGGGAGCCTTCGCGAACTGCGTCCCGAAGATTGTGTTGTTCGACGTGAAGTGGGCGTAGGCCGGCGCTGCGCTCCACGTGCAGCCTTTCGGGATGTAGCAGAAGTTGCGGTCTTCGCTCGTGCAGGCGACATGCACCGTGCCGCAGCGCCGGGCTTCGATCGCCGCTTTCTGCGACCAGGCCCCCGTGATGAGGTAGTCGGCGGTCAGGCCGGACTTCAGGAGATTCATCGGGACCATGGAGAATTGCAGCGACGCCCCCCCTTGCAGAAAGAGGACGTGATAGTTGGAGGGGATGCCGGCCAACTCGCGGCACAGCGCTTCGGCCTCTTCGTGGAGGGCCATGTACGCCTTGCCACGATGCGAGTGCTCCATGATCCCGATCCCGGTGTCACCCAGGCTCAGCAGGTTGTCGCGGGCCTCTGCGAGGACCTCGACGGGAAGCACAGCGGGGCCGGCAGAAAAATTGTAGATGCGGTTTGGCATGGATCAGACTTTTTCCTGACAGATCACGTCCGTCTTGTGTGACGGGCGTCTGCACCTCGTATAGCGTGTGCCTCGCTCCGGCGTCAATAAACGCCCCGCCCCCGTATTCCGGTCCCCGGTCCCAAACCGACACCGCTCGCGCCTTGAGGTTCGGAAACTGCCCCCAAAACCGGCGTTTTGTGGGGGGCCGAATACGCCGATTTTTCTCAAAATCCTGTTGCCCGTGGTTCAAAAGCGGGTAGAGTGGTAATTTGGCGAAACTCTTATAGTCAAGTTGGGCGAAATTTCTTTAGTTCTACCTGTTTCATTGCGCGGAGGGGTTTCATGCTCGGATTTCGATGGCGCGTCGGTGCATTGTGCGCGGTTCTCACTGCGGCAGTCGTCTGCTTCAGTTTACAGCCGGCCGGAATCGTCACTGCCGAAGACAAGACGGACCAGCCGTCGGTGAAAGGCGAGGACGCCACTACCGATCAAGACGCCGGCGATCAAGACGCCGGCGATCAAGACGCCGGCGATCAAGACGCCAGCTCCGACAAGGCCCCGTCGTCCAAGAAGACGAAGAAGAAGAGCGAGTCGAATTCCAAAAAGAAGGCCAGCAAGAAAACAACCACGCGGAAGTCGACCGCCAAGCCGTCGCAGACACCTGCGAACCGCGGACAGGGCGCCGGTTCGTCGATCGGTAGAGCGGTAGGCGGCGGAGTCCTGGGTGGTGTTGGTGGAAATGCGGGTGATGATTTGGTGGCGAATTCGACGGATGGCCCGTTGCCCCCGAATGATGATGACGGCGGTGGAAACGGTGGCGTCAAAGCCGGGGGACAGGCACCCGGGGCGAACGACAATAACGGGCCGGCCCCCAAAGAAGTACAGCGCGTCATGGATGTTCAGAACAAGCATACGCCGGCACTGATGAAGCAAGAAGGAGTTGTCGGTACGGCGACCGGCCTCTCGACGGACGGAAAAGTATTCATCAAGGTCTATACGAGCGGCGCGGGGAAACCGGTCGTCCCGGAAAAGCTCGACGGCATTGAAGTGAGGGCGGTCCTTTCGGGGCTGATTCGCCCGTTCAACGGGTCGGCTGGTTTGCCTCAATACGATCCGAAGGCTCGTCAGGCACGACCGGTTCCGATTGGGACATCCGCATTCAACGAGGATAGTCCGGCGTGCGGCGGCTCGTCCTGCTCTTCCGGCACACTGGGATGCCGGCTGAAGGCGCGAGACGGCTCCGGGCTCTTCGGACTCAGCAACAATCACGTTTTTGCCAACTTAAATGCAGCTACACCTGGAAATCCCATCGTGCAACCCTCCCCAGGGGACAACAATTGTGAATGCGCCGCGGCGGATACCATTGGAAGATTGGTCGGTTTCAAGACGATCGATTTTAGCGGTGGTAACAACATCATGGACGCGGCCATCATCAGGACCAGCGAAGACAAAATGAGCAATCGAACGCTTCCGGATGGCTATGGCGTGCCGCTGACGCTCACCATCAGGAACGTCACCCTGGGAACAAAGGTTCAGAAGTATGGACGCACGACCGGCTATACCAAAGGGACCGTAACGGCCGTCAATTCGACACTTTCAATCGGGTCAACGGATGGAACGGCAATCTTCGTCAATCAAATCGAATTCACCGGCGTGAACGGCCTCATTTTTGGCGACCATGGCGACTCGGGTTCGTTGATCGTCGCCGCCGATCGCCGTCCGGTCGCACTGCTGTTCGGTGGCGACGATGTGACGCATGTCGCGTTCGGCAACCCGATTCAGCCCATCCTGGACTATTTCAAAATGGACATCGACGGCGACGACGTCCCGGTTGTGATTCCGAAAGGAAAAATCGGCAGTTCCAAACCGAACAGTGACTGAAACAGGCACGCCTTCCGCAATGAAATCGGCCCCTCGGCGAGACCGATCGCCGAGGGGCCGTTCGTTTTGGTCCAACGCCCTGCTCAGAAGGGAAACGCGTCGTCAACCTCGGCTCCTGCCAGCTCGACCAGAAAATCGGCAAGGCGGGCAACGACCCCGTCCACGAGTAGCTTCCCCTTTTCGGCGGTCGCTTCGTGCGGGTTGCCCGCCCCGGAGTTGGTCGTCAGTCGATGCCACGAACGGGTGATCGACACCCAGCCGCGATTGACG
>JAGVKR010000050.1 GCA_020050375.1 Planctomycetales bacterium | reverse complement strand
CGTCGCCTGTCGCAATCGACTTCGGTCCCGACGGCCGGTTGTGGGTCGCCGAGATGTCCGACTATCCGCAGGGAGCGCAGGGAGGCGGTCGCATCCGCGTGCTCGAATCGACGCACGACGACGGAAAATTCGACAAGGCAACACTGTTCCTCGAAGGGATCCCCTTGCCGACCGGCGTCACCGTCTGGCGAAAGGGGGCGCTCGTCTGCTCCGCGCCCGACATCCTCTACGCCGAAGACACCGACGGCGACGGCCGGGCCGACGTCGTCAAGAAGCTGTTCAGCGGGTTCGGCAACACCAATCCGCAGGCGCGCGTCAACAGTCTCGAATACGGGTTGGATGGCTGGGTCTACGGCACGTGCGGCCTGATCGGCGGGCGGATCACAAACTTCGCGGGGGGCGAGCCGTTGCTCCTCCGGGACCGTGATTTCCGCATCCGACCCGACACCGGCGAGATCGAGCCGGTGAGCGGACGCACGCAGCAGGGGCGCGCTCGCGACGACTGGGGCAACTCATTCGGTTGCGACAACGAGACGCTGTGCCTGCACTATCCACTCACCGAGCGCTATCTGCGGCGCAATCCGCTGTCCGCTCCCCCCGATGGAGCGGTGTTCGTCCCTGCCGGTCCCAACGCCAGCCAATTGTTTCCGCTCAATCCCAACTTGCAATTGTTCAAGCTCACCGGCCCCTCCGGCCGTCCGACCGCCGCGTGTGGCCTGGGCGTCTATCGAGACACGCTGCTCGGCGACGAATACTCGGAAAATGTTTTCGTTTGCGAAGCGGTCAATCTGCTCGTCCATCGCATGCCGCTCACACCACATGGGGCGACCTTCACCAGCACCCGGTCGGCCGACGAAGCCCGATCCGAGTTTCTCGCGTCGAGCGATCCCTGGTTCCGTCCGGTCCAGGTCCGCACCGGGCCGGATGGCGGAATGTGGGTCGTCGATATGCACCGCTTTCTGATCGAGCATCCCCGTTTTTTGCCGCCTCAGGAAGTCGCGAAAATGGATGTCCGCGCCGGGGCCGATACGGGACGGATCTTCCGCGTGCGGCCCGAGAATCGCGATCTGCGCCGCTGGACGCGGCTTGACCGGCTCGACACGGCGGGATTGGTGGCCGCCCTGGACAGTCCTAACGGCTGGCAGCGCGACATGGCCTCGCAGATGCTGTTGTGGCGCGCGGATGCGTCTGCCGTCGCCCCCCTCGAGAAACTCGCTACGGCCGCCGAGCGCCCTGCCACGCGCCTGGCTGCTCTCTGCACGATTGACGGCCTCAAGGGGCTTCGAGCGAAGAGCGTCTTGAATGCGCTCCAGGATCGGCACCCCGGTGTGCGGCGGCATGCGATTCGTCTGTCGGAACAGTTCCGCGACGACGCTTCCATCATCGCCGAGCTGTTGTCGCTCACGACGGACGGCGATCCGCAGGTCCGACTGCAATTGGCCTTCTCGCTGGGAGAGTGGCGCGATCCGCATGCGGCGCGAGGGTTGGCAGCGCTTGCTCTCCGCGCCGACGACAAGTATCAGGCTGCCGCAGTGCTCAGTAGCCTGCGGGACGACAACGTCGGCGAGGTTGCGGCATCGGTTCTGCGTGACCTGCCGGGCGCGAGTGCCCGACCGGAGTTCGTTCAGCAAGTGATGGAGACCGCTGTTGCCTTGGCCGATGACCGGACACGATCGCAAATTCTCAAGCAAGTTGCGGTCGAGCATCCCGGGCGTGTGGCGGTCTGGCAATGGGGGGCGCTGGTCGGAGCGCTCGACGCGCTCCAGCGGCGCGAGCAACCAATTGCAAAGCTGCCCGATCGGGAGATCGGCCGCGCAATCGAGCGGTTGCTCACGGAAGCCCGTCGCACGACGATCGACAGTGAGATCCCGGAACCTGAGCGTCTGGCCGCCATTCCGCTCCTGGGGCGCGACTCGCGACATTCCGACGAAGACCTCGCTGCGATCGCCGCCCTGTTGACTCCCCAACAGTCGTCAATGCTGCAGCAGGCCGCCGTGACCGCACTCGGCCGAATTCCCGACGAACGAGCCGCAGCGCTCGTCCTGACCAACTGGAAAGCGAATTCGCCGACGCTCAAGGGGACGTTGCTCGATTTCCTGCTCAGCCGTTCGGATGGCTTGAGTCTTCTGCTCAAAGAAATCGCCGCCGGTGGAATTCCCGCCAGTGATCTCGACGCCGTTCGCCGCCAGCGGCTGCTCACGCACAAGCAGCCTGAGATTCGCGATGCCGCCGCGAAGCTATTTGCGGGGGCGACCAGCGCCGATCGCGGCAAAGTCATTGCCCGCTATCGCGCCGCGCTCGAACTGACCGGCGATCGCGCGCACGGCAAGGCCGTGTTCGGCAAGACCTGTTCGGCATGCCATCGTCTCGAAGAAGCCGGCCACCGCGTCGGCCCCGATCTCGAAGCGCTCGCGAACAAGTCTCCGCAATCGCTGCTTCAGGAGATTCTCGATCCCAACCGCAATCTCGACGGCCGCTGGACGGTGTACACAGCCGTTACTCGCGCTGGGCGCACCTATTCCGGCTTGCTGGCTTCCGAATCGGCAGGCAGCATCACGCTCGCCGGGCAGGAAGGGAAGCAGGAAGTCCTGCTCCGCAGCGATCTCGAGGACTTCGTGGGAACGGGCCTGTCGCTCATGCCGGAGGGGCTCGAAAAAGACCTGGCCGTGCAGGACGTCGCCGATCTGCTCACCTATTTGACCAGTTTCGGTCCTCCACCGAAGCAGTTTCCCGGCAACCGACCGGAGACCATCCGTTTGACCGGGGACGCGCTCACGCTGCCGGCCGCAAAGGCGGCAATTTACGGCGAGGGGATCCTGTTCGAGCAGGAACCGCACGCGAATGTCGCGCAGTGGCGCAGCCTCCGCGACTACGTCGTCTGGACTGTCGATCTGTCGCGGGCGGCCGACTTCGATGTCTGGCTCGACTGGGCCTGCGACGACTGGCATTCGGGCAACACGTTCGCGCTCTACGGCGGCGAACCGACGATCCGCGCCACCACGACAAGCAGCGGAGGCTGGTACAAGTACCGGCAGGAGAAAATCGGTGCGATCCATCTCGAATCGGGTATGCATCGTCTGACGGTCCGGCCCGAAGGAGATGAAGTCAAACGGGCGCTCATGGATCTGCGAACCGTCTATCTCGTCCCTCCCGGCGAGCGTCCGCAACTCGCCGCCGCGAAAACGGTGGCTGCCGCGGCTCCGTTCGACCCGGCACACGTCGCGCACCAGCTTCTCGACAATGATCTCTCGGAAACGCAACGTAAGGAGCTGATCGGCAAATATCTCGATAAGGCCCCGGCGATCGTTGTCGCTCTCACGGCCGATTTGAAGCCCGGCACTCCCGAAGAATATCGCCGCATTCCCTGGATCTGGCGCGTCGCCATTGCTGCCTCGCGTCAGAACAAGCCCGAAGTTCTCCGCGGCCTGCTCGATGTTTCACTTCCAATGCCCGGACAGCCGTTGCTCGACTGGCAGGCGGTTGTGATCGGCGGCGGAATCATCAACGCCGTCAGCCAGCTCAATCTCTGGCCCCGCGAGCGCCTCGCCGAGATCGTGAAGGACGACAAGTCGCTCGCCGAGCGCTGGCAGCGATTGCTGGTCCAGTCGGCTGAAATGGCCGACAACGAAAAAGTCCCCGTCGGCACGCGCTACGATGCGCTACGGATCATTCCACTCGATGCCTGGGAGAAACGGGGGGCGCAGTTGCAGAAGTATCTCGCGAAAGGTGTCCACGACGAATTGCAAATGGGCGCCATCAGCGGCATCTCGGACGTCGACCGACCGCAGACGGCCCAACTGCTGCTCGACGGCCTCGGTCATTTTTCCGCCGAAAACCGCGGTATCGCCCTCAATGCCCTGCTCCGCACCGACCAGCGCGTCGCTGCCCTGCTTGCGGCGATCGAACAAAAGAAAGTTGATCCCGCGAAGCTGAGCAGCGCGCAGAGGAAGGCGCTCAAGGAGCATCCAAACGAAAAGCTGCGACTCCAGGCGACGAAGCTCTTGGCAGAATGACTGCCGCAGAGGCGTCCATTCACGCGATTGGCCACGCGGACCCGCCGGCTGCGACCGGCGGGCGTGCATGGTGTCGCAAGCATTCTGCGCGAGCGATCACGCGGCCAGACTGCCGAGCATGTTCGGGGTGCCACACAGGTCGGCCACCGATTCGACGATCAGGTCGGGGCGGTAGGCGAACTGAGCGAGGTCGTCACGGCTGGTGCCTCCCGAGAGGACGAGGATCGTGCGATAGCCCATCTGCACGCCGCCGAGGATATCGGTGTCCATCGTATCGCCAATGATAGTTGTGCTCGCGGTCTGCAGGCCGAGTTGCTTGCGGGCCATCCGCATCATCACCGGGCTGGGTTTCCCGACCGAAAGCGCCTTGCGGCCGGTCGCCGCCTCGAGCATCGCGACGATCGCTCCGCATCCGGGGCGGATCCCTTGCGACGTCGGGCAGTTAACATCGGGGTTCGTGGCGATTAGCCCACATTGCGCACCATTGTCGTCGGGCAGGCGAAGTGGGCGGAGGACTGCCGCCGGTGAATTGGGACGAAGGGGTCAGGGAACGAGCGTGGAAT
>JAGVKR010000656.1 GCA_020050375.1 Planctomycetales bacterium | reverse complement strand
GGTTGGATGGTGTCGCTCGAGGAGTCGCGGTGCGAACCGAACCCGTTCAGTATATGTCAATGGAGGGCGGGGCGGCACTCCCCTGGCGTCCTGATTCGATCCGACGTTTTTCATCGCCTAAGTAAATCCCCAAGAGCCCGATCGACATGGAAATCGTCACGCGAGCCGAACAACCGGGGGACCTGGAGCTGATTCGCACCATCAACCGCCGGGCCTTTGGTCAGGATGACGAAGCAAACCTGGTCGATGCCTTGCGTAGCCAAGGGTATGTGCGGCTGTCGCTGGTGGCCGTCGTGGCGGGGCAAAACGTCGGGCATGTGTTGTTCAGCGCGCTACCGATCGAGACCGATCGCGGGCGGGTTGATAGCCTGGCACTGGCGCCGGTTGCCGTGTTGCCCGAGTTTCAAAACCAGGGCGTGGGTTCGAAGCTCATTCGGCTCGGACTGGACGAGTGCCGACGCAGCGGTCACCGGATCGCCATCGTGCTCGGCCATCCGGCCTACTATCCGCGCTTTGGTTTTTCGCCCGAATTGGCGCTGCCGCTCGATTCTCCCTACGCGGGCGATTCGTTCATGGCGCTGGAACTGGTGCCCGGGGCGCTGAATGGAGTGAAAGGACGGGTCGAGTATCCGCCGCCGTTCGGCGGGTTCTAAAGCGCCCGATATGCGTGGCGCTTCGCACGGACGGCTTTGGCTTGCCACGCTTTATGCGGTAGAATTAAGGGCATTGATTGCATACGGCTGGGCAACGCGACGCCCACTCCCAAAGTGGACTTTTTGAGGAACTGCCATGATCTCGCCGTCCAACCTCCGAGGAGTCATTCGCGGCAAGACGATTGAACTGACTAATGACCCCGGATTGAAAGAGGGTCAAGAAGTCGAGATCACGTTGCGCCCCATGACGAAGGCGGGGTCTTGGGGGACAGGGTTGCAACGCTGCGCCGGCGCGTTGGCCGATTCTTGGCAACCGGAGGACGACTCCATCCTTGAGCAGATTCAGGACAGTCGCAAGCGTTCCACCGGACGCGATTTGCCGTCATGAGCTTTCTGCTCGACACGAACATCTGCTCGGCCCATCTCAAACGCCCCAGCGGACTAATCCACCGTTTCGTGCAGCACGGCGGGAGCCTGCACATCTCGACAATTGTGCTGGGCGAGCTCTACACGTGGGCGTACCGTCGTGAAGATCCGAAGATATTGCTTTCGTTGATAGAGAATGATTTGCTTACCGAACTGACGGTGCTGGATTTTGACAAGGCATGCGCCGCACGGTTCGGCGAATTGCAGAGCGGACTTCTCCGACTGGGCAACTCCGTCAATCCTGTGGATCTAATGATCGCTTCGGTGGCGCTGACACACGATTTAACCCTTGTTACGCACAACACGAAGCACTTCGCGGCGATTCCTGTCCTTCGATTGGCCGACTGGCTGACAGCGTAGCTGCCACCCGCCCGAATCGTTCCTTCTCAACCCTCCGGGCACACGGTAGGATTGAGTGCCCCGGAATTCCGCCGTTTTCAGCAGATTGCATGAGCAAAATCGAATCCTCACTTCCGCGCTTGCAGCCCCAGCCGGTGCCGGACAATCTTACGAGCGTGCAGCCCGGCGGCGGCGTTTGCTACCAGGTCGAGTTGGCCTGGGGACGGCTGCGACGCCGGTACTTGCGCACGTTTCGACCTGGATACGTCACACGCATGGCCGAGTTGCGCCGCGGCTCGACCGCCGGCGCGCCGCACGAGATTCTGGATCCGCGCGATCTGAAGTTTTGCCGCAACCGCTGCGAGTGCGATTGGGACGCGGCCGACGATCCGTTTCGCTGGCGCGATCGGCTGCCGTTTGCCCGCTGGGGATTGGCCGAATTGCAACTGATGGGCTACCCGCTGGCGGCGCTCATCGCGGTCGGTGCCTGGTTCCACTGGGCGTGGGCGATCGTGCCGGCCGTGCTGCTGGTGTTCGTGCTCTATTTTTTTCGCGACCCGCCGCGGCGCATTCCCTCCGAGCCGGGGCTGCTGGTGTCGCCAGCCGATGGCACGGTGTCCGACGTCACGCATCTGGCGCACGATGACTTCATTGGCGGTCCGGCCGTGCGGATCGGCATTTTCCTGTCGATCTTCAACGTCCACATCAATCGCTCTCCGGCCGACGCGCGGGTGATCGGCCTGCGCTATCATCCCGGCGCGTTCATGAACGCCTTGAATCCCGAGAGCTCGATCAAGAACGAAAACCTGTGGATTGGGCTGGAAGAAGATACGCAGCCGCATCGGCGGATCGTGGTGCGGCAAATCGCCGGACTGCTGGCCCGGCGGATCGTATGCAACTTGCGCTCGGGCGAGCATCTGGCCCGGGGGCAGCAGTTTGGCATGATCAAGCTGGGCTCGCGCACCGAGTTGATCGTGGCCGACGAGCCGGCCCTGCGCGTGTTGGTCGAACCCAGACAAAAAGTCAAAGGCGGCAGCACCGTGCTGGCGCGGTACGAAGGGGACTCGGGCCTCGCCGAGGCAAGGGAGCGGCTCGTATGAACAAGATTCGCACGGTCGCCGTGTTTCCCACGGTGTTCACGCTGGCCAATTTGATCTGCGGATTCTTCGCCATCGTCGTGGCCGCGCGGGTCGACCGGC
>JAGVKR010000749.1 GCA_020050375.1 Planctomycetales bacterium | reverse complement strand
GCTCGATCTAGTTCGCGTTTCGCTTCGGCCAGTTCAGGTGCCGGTGCAAAAAGTCGTAGGTCGCGACGCCGTTGATTTTGTGCGGGCCGTTGAAGAATTCGATCTCGGTCTTGTCCCCCAGGCCCAGCGCGTCGTAGTGCCGGCGGACTTTGGCGTACTCCCAGGCGACCCATTCGTCGGGCGCCACGCCATCGTAATGACCGCGCTCGACCATGAACGGACGGGGAGTCATCAAGTACGACAGCTCGGCGTAGTTGGCATAGTGCCCCATGTTCCATTCGAAGATCTCGTACTCCCCGGTGAACATGTAGCTGTACCCGTCGTAAACGGTCGCATTCTTGAGGACCCATTCGTCGTAGTCGGCGGAGCAGATCGACAGGCAATAGTCCGAAAGCATCGGCGGAACGCGGACGGCCGTTTTGCCGCCGTACGATAATCCGTAGAAGGCGATCCGCGTCGGGTCGACGTTGGGGAGCGTCTTCAGAAAGTCGATCGTTCGCTGATGCTGGGGGATGATGTAGCTGAACAGCGAGCGCTTCATCGGGTTGCTTTTCCGCTGCAGCGTGCGGAAGCGATCGCCGCCGCGGTACGGATTCTGCGGGGCATACGTGATGAACCCGCGATTCGCGAGCTCCGCTGTAAACGCGGAGTAATATTTGAAGCCGTCGACCGTTTTCGAGATCGTGTCTATCGGCACTCCTTCCAGTCCGTGCTGACAGACGACGACCGGCCGCTTCTCCCCTTCGCGCAGGTCTTTGGGAAGAAGCAGGATTCCACCGGCGATCACGTCGGGATAAACGTCGATCATCACCTCGTAGCCGGTGAAGCCCGGTTCGTCGAGCACCTGCCGCGTGCGGACGTTCGGATCGATCGTCGGCGCGGGAAGCCGACCGATCATCTCGTCGTAGACCATGTCGCGGTACTTCTGTGCGGTCTCGACCCATTTCTCGAGCGACGAACGGTCGGCCTTGGCCCACAGCCCGTCGCGGACTCGGGCACTGCGGCGGAGCAGTTTCTGCGTGAACTCGACCAGCTCGTCGAACTGCCGCTTCTGGCGAGGATTGGGATCAAACTCCTTGCGCAGCCGCTGGGGCGCTTCGCCGTTTGGCTTCAGGCCGGCTTTCACCCCCACTCTCTTCAGCAGTTCCGACAGACTGTTGTCTCGCCCCGGAGCCATCTGATCGCCCGACCAGCCAACCAGCACCTGATTCGGAAGGTGCCGCCCCTGCAGCTTTGCGACCCGCGCGAATTCGCGCTGCACGTCTTCAAACGGCGGCATGCGGATTTCTCCCGGAGCGGCCCCACCCGAGCGCCCCTTTTGGACGGCCGGCGGACCAGCCACTTCGGGCGCTGACGATGCCTCAATCACGATTCCGCGAGGAGCGACGAGGCTGACCAGCTCGGCATCCCCGAATTCAGCGAGGAGCGCCCAGACGTTGCGATAAATCGGCTCGCGCCAGACGTTTTCGCGCGGGCCGAAATAACCGCTGACGAGCGCCCCCTTGATCCGCGTATCGAGCGCCGCGCTGTAGAGCGCCAGCAGCCCCCCTTCGCCGACTCCCGCCACGCCGATCGGAATGACTTTCTCCTGCGTCGTGTTCATCAGCGTGAACTGATCGACGGCGGCCATCACCTTCAGCACTTCGTAACCGATGATGTGCCGTCCCAATTCGAACGCCTGCCGATAGATGAACTCGCGGTGCGTCTGATTCGTGTAGCGCACGTCCGGATTGCCGGAGTAGGTGTCGTCTCGGCTGATCAGCGTGAGAACCAGCACCTGGCAACCGCTCTCGACCAGACGCCGTGCGAACTGCGATTCGCGCTCCACTCCATCGGCCAAACCGGCGATCTGCTCGGGAGTCCAGTCGGCATCCGGAATGGCGACAATCCGCGCGATCGGCGGGTCGGCCGGTTCGAGCAGCAACCCCTCCGCCGTCACTCCCTCGAGCACCGGCCAGCGGACCGCTTCGACCGTGTACCCTTTTCCCTGTCCGACGACCGCCGGCTGCGTGTTCGTCGCGACCAGCTCCAGTCCCTTCGCTTCCACGCGCGGGTCGACCGCGCCGATGATCGTGCGCAGGTGCTCGCGGTTGGGAGCGACGCTCTTGTCGTACGCTTCGGGGCTGCTGGTATCGCGCTTCCACAGTTTCTCACGCCGCTCAACCGACGCGGCGATTTCTTTCAGGGCGAACCGGTCAATCCCATCGACCATGATCACGTCGAGCGGTTTGTCGATCTCCAGCGGTTGCGTGCGGGGCAAAGGGTCTCCGGCCAGTGCCAGCCCCCCCGCAAAACTGGTCAGGCAAAGCAGAGCTGCGAACGCGGAGCGAATCGGCATGGCGGATGTCTCTCCAAGACTGGGATTCATCGACGGTAGTCGCTCAGCATGCCGCCCCAATCGCCTCAAGACAAGGGACCGCTTGGCTCAGGGAACGATGCGGAACGTCGATTTCAGTGGCTCCCACGCAAACCTGGGAGCCGGGTTCCACATTCCGGTTCACGCTTTATCCGCGGGCTTGTCACGACCTGGCTTCGCGGGCGCCTGCGGGAGTGCATCGTTCCCACCTGGCACATCCTTCGTCGCCGAAGGATGCTCGTGAACCAATAACTGCTTGAGGATTCGTTCGATCTCGCGATGAACATGTGGCGTCTGCTGAACCAATAGCGCCCCTTTGATCGGACGGACGCTGATTCCTTTCATTCCCCAGGTGTCCGGCGCGACGAGCGATTGCAACGCCTTTGCCAGCTCTTCGGCGGAGAATTCGAACGTGTGGTAGACCTTGAGCGTCACCACCGGGGCCCCTCCCGCAGACGATTCTTCAAGTTGTTCTTCGGCCAGCTCCTCCAGCTCCAACAGCAACATCGCCACGGCAGACTGCACGCGCTGCGTCTGCCGGCAGACCAGCACTCCGCCGCTATGGGAAATGGCTCCTTTCCCGCCGGCACTGGTCCAGGAGCGTGGCTCGACGCATTGCACAATCGCCTCGATCAATTCGGTCGGCGTGTGGCCGGCGTCGAGCAGGCTCTGCACGTCAAACGATCGCGTCTCGGCCAGCGCCACGGCTCCATCGTGCGTTGTGATCTTCAGCACTTCGTCCTGGATCAGCCATTCGAGCCGGAGCGAGTCGAGGATCAAATTCAGCACAGACTCGAACCGCACGTCGGAAAGTTGCAACGTCACCGGCTGGTCGAGCGCGATGTTCGCGTCGCCGAGCGACTGGCGGTCGACCCAGATGTTGATCTTGTGTTGCTCTTTCAGAAAGTTGACAGCGTCTTCGAGCGGAATGTCGACAAAGTTCACTTCCGTCGGCTTCGAAAGGGCCTGCAGGATTCGCTCTTCAGCCGGCTCCTCCTCATCTTTGAGCCGCAGGTCTTTCATCGGCGGAGCCGGTGCCCGCTGCTTCCGGCCTGGTGGTCCCTTGGGAGGGTCCCCCGGCTTGTCGGCCTTGAGCGGCTTGTCCGCCGCGAGGGGCCCAGCGATAAACTCCGACCGTTCGCTCAGAACCGCCAGGAAAGCGATCCCCATCCATGCGAGACCGAAACGAAATCGTCGGAATTGCGACATGAGCGACGTTCCTCAAATGAAAAGCAGTGAATCGGCTATGATCGCCAGGAAACCACCCGCCAGGTTGAGGCGATGCCAACACATTCATTGGCCCGATATTTTACTTCATTCGCGGGAGCGTTGTCTTTCCAGTTTCGCTTTTCGGACGGGATTGCACGCCGGTCAGTCTCGGCGATTCCGCGCCGTGGACGCTCTCGCGTGTGCTACCCGGGCCGACGCCGGTGTGCTAATCTTGCAGCACCCTGTGCCATTGGAAGACCAATTAGCGAAAGCAAAACATGCTCGACTACGGCGCCAAATTCGAATCCGGGTTCGGCTATCACGAATTCCTCGCGAAATATGGGACCGATGAGCAGCGCCGCCGCTGGGAGGCGTTCCACGAGCAGGTGATGCTCTCCGACGCGCAGCGCGAGTTGCTCGCCGGCTTCACGCGTGAAATGAAAGTTCTGTGCCTGGCGGGGGCGTGGTGCGGCGATTGTGTCAATCAATGCCCGATCTTCGATCACTTCGCGATCGTCAGCCCCAAGATCCAGCTCCGCTTCTTCGACCGCGACGCCAACCCCGATCTGGGCGAGGTCCTTTCCGTGTGCGGCGGAGCCCGGGTCCCGGTTGTGCTCTTCGTCAGCGAAGACAACTTTCAGGTCGGCTGGTACGGCGACCGCACGCTGTCGAAATATCGCAAGATGGCCGCCGAGCAACTTGGAGCGGCGTGCCCCACCGGGCTGGTTCCCGAAGATAAGTCCCTCATGGCCGCCGTCATCCAGGACTGGCTCAACGAATTCGAGCGCGTGCAGTGGGTCCTCAGAACATCAGCCCGACTCCGCAAACTGCACAACGACTGACCAATCATCATGCGTCTGGGCATCTTCGGCGGAACATTCGATCCGGTCCATTACGGGCACCTGCTGCTGGCCGAACAATGCCGCGAGCAATGCCGGCTCGACGAAGTCCGTTTTCTCCCCGCCGGAATTCCGCCGCACAAGCTGGCGCAGACGATTGCTTCGGGCGCGGCCCGTGCCGAAATGCTGGAGCTCGCCGTTGCCGGCCACGATCGTTTCGCCGTCGATCGCCGCGAGCTGAAAAAGCCGGCCGCCTGTTTTACGGTCGAGACGCTCGCCGAGTTTCACGACGAAGAACCGGCTCGCGAGTTGTTGTTTCTGATGGGAGCCGATTCGCTTCGCGACTTTCCGAGCTGGCGCGAGCCGGCGCGAATTCTCGAACTGGCGGCGCTCGCCGTCGTCAATCGCGGCGACGAGCCGCCACCCGATCTCGGCTCGTTCCTCAACCAATTCGGGGCAAAGGCGCCGGATCGCGTCCAACTGGTCACGATCCCGGGCCTCGATCTGGCCTCCAGCGACATCCGCCGCCGTATCGCCTGCGGCCAGAGCATTCGCTACATGACCCCGCGGGCGGTCGAGTGCTACATCGAGACGCACAAGCTGTATGCGGCGGCGAAATGACGAATGTCGAAGCTCGAATGTCGAAGGAACGACATTGGCAAAGCCCGATACCGTGGTCCGTGCTTCCGCCTTTCGTCATTTCCCCCTTTCGGATTTCATTAGAGACCAATGCCGCCGGGGGCGAAGGGAGATGAAATGCGCGTTGACCCCCCGGATCTCTTGTCTCACTCCTTCCCGCAAACGTCCATTCATCATCACGGATCGGTCAGATTCGGCGCCCACGTGGCGGCGCGTAGCTCGGGGGACTTGCCGGACTCGGGGAAGGAGCCGCGAACGGCGTTGTGGAGTTGAGCCGAGAGCTGTTCGACGGTGGCGGCGTGAGCGGGAGCGCTGGCGAGATTGGTCAGCTCGCGCGGGTCGGCGTCGTGGTCGTAGAGCTCGCGCCCATTGGTTCCCTCGTCCCACTCGGTATAGCGCCAGCGCGCGGTCCGCAGGCTATACCCGAAGAATCGGGTTCCGGGCTTTTCGAGATTGTCGCGCGTTGCGGCCTCTCCCCCCCGTAACACCTGAGTGAGAGCCCATCCACGGCCGGTGACCGATGTGTCTTTGAGCATTCGCACGAGGCTCTGCCCCTGGATGTTTTTCGGTGCCGGAACGCGGCAAAGTTCGGTGAGCGTCGGAAAGAGGTCGATCTGTGCTACCGGGGCGCGGGCGACGGCACCCTTCGGCGTGACACCCGGCGCAACGACGATGAGCGGGACGCGGGCGCTCTCTTCGAACAGGCTTCGCTTCTGCCACAATCCATGCTCCCCCATGTGATACCCGTGGTCGCTGGTGAACACGATGATCGTGTTCTCGGACAGTCCCAGTCGATCGAGTGCATCGAGCACCCGTCCGACCTGGGCATCCATGAAGCTGATGCTCGCGTAGTAAGCTTGCACGCACTTTTGTGTCAGCTCATCAGTGAGCTGATCCTGATCCGCTTTGTAACTCTGCAATGCGGCCGGCGGCATGTCCGCCTGATCCTCCTTGATGCCGCGCACGATCGGCATCTCCTTCTCGGGGTAGAGTTCGAAGTAAGACTTCGGCGAGACGTACGGCGTGTGCGGGCGGAAGAAACCCACGGCGAGAAAGAACGGCCGATCTCTCTTTTTCGCGCAGCGTTCGAGAACCCATTCGGCGTCGGCGGCATTCAAGGCGTCGGTGTGGTGCTCGTCGCTCTTCGGCGAGGCATGCCAGCTCAGCGTGCCGCCAAACTGGCCGGGAATCAGGCTGAATACGCTCGGCAGTTCCTCCAGCCGGTCGACGCCGGCCGGGTTCATTTCCAGCTCCCACGAGCCGGGGTCGTCGTGCCCGTTGGTGCCGATCGACAGCGGCACGTTGTAGTGAAATAATTTCCCGACGCGGGCGGCGAGGTAGCCTTGCAGCCGAAAAGACTGTGGCAGGCTGTGCTGCGAAGGGATTGTCTGCCGGAAAACCTGCCCGTTCGCCAGGATGCCGGTGCTGTTCGGGTAAAGCCCGGTGAGCAGGGCGTTGCGGCTTGGGCCGCACAGCGGAAACTGACAATAGGCGCGATCGAACCGCACGCCGCGCGCGGCCAGCCGGTCGATGTTGGGCGTTTTTGCCCGCGGGTCTCCGTAGCACCCGAGATAATTGTTGAGATCGTCAGCGATCAGAAACAGCACATTCGGACGCTTCGGCGTCTCAGCCAACGCCGGTCGATCCGAGCCGGCGAGCGTCGACACGAAACAGAGCAGACCGAACGCAAGCCTGTGATTGCGGTGCATGAGGGGTGGCCTCTTGAGATTGGTGCGGGAACGTTGATGATCGAGGATCGAGAAGAGCCTGTCGTGCTATCTTCTATCTTCTATCCTCGATCCTCGATCCTCTACTCTTCGATCCTCTACTCTTCAGCCGGTCCGGCCAGCGGCGGTTTCTCGAAATACGAGCCGTCGCCGGTGACGCGCGGATCGCCAGTTCGCGTCAATTCGTCCATCAGGCGTTTCTCCAGGTCGCCACGGATTTCCGCGTACTTCGCGTCGCCGGCGACATTGTGGACCTGATCCGGATCGTCTTTGAGTATATAAAGCTCTTCGCGCGGACGCTTGCCGAAGGCGAACTGATAATACGATTGCCACTGCGGATTGTGACGCTGCCCCACCAGCCACGCCTTGGTCGGACCGGCGTCCACGTCTTTGAACGTGACACGCGTGTCTTTCGCGAGCACGTCGGCCGATGGCGGATTGACATCGTCCAGACTGTAAGGATTCCCCAACGGCCAACGCTCGGGTTTGAAGTTGACGATGTAAAGATACTCGGGGGTGCGGATCGCCCGCTGCGGATACGGGAGAAAACCGTCGCGGGCCGAATCGACGTGCCGTTCGCGGCCGACGAACACGGTCGTCCGCTGGGGATCGACCTGGCCCGATTTTGGTGACTTCAGCACGTCCACGAGGCTGCGACCCGTCATCGTTTCGGGCTGGCGGACGCCTCCCGCTTCTAGAATCGTTGGAGCGAGATC
>JAGVKR010000025.1 GCA_020050375.1 Planctomycetales bacterium | reverse complement strand
GCCCTCTGGCAACAATGATTTCGTGGGGACGATTCTGGTCGCCACACTGACGCGCGGCAAAACCGAGCGTGTGACCGTCCGCATGCGTCCTGATCCGAAGCTCCCTTTGGGCGCCGCGCCCTGGCAGCCTGCTGAAAGGGCCGCTCCGGATCCTGCCGTGGGGAAAACCGTGCTTAGCGGTCGCGTCGTGAACGCAAAGGGGGAGCCGCTCGAAGGGGTTGAGGTCCTCACGTTCAATCAGGATTGCTTCAACATCCGCACGGGGAAGGACGGCCGATTCCGTCACACGTTCGACGAAGAGATGTTCGCCGAAAACCCGGCGAATCCCGTCGCTGAAGAAACGGGGCCACCGGACCGAATCGACATCCGCTTCGTCACGGCGGGCTATGCCCCGATGATGATCGCCATGCAGGTCGGCGCCCCGGAGCAGACCATTGCGCTTCAGAACAACACCTATTTCGAAGGGCTCGTTCGACTGCCCGACGGAAAGCCGGCCAGGAATGTCCTCATCCGCGGCCATCAGGAATTTACCTCGTACGACAGGTTTCCGGGCATCGAGGAAGCCTGGACCGAGACGCGAACCGACGACCGCGGCTATTACCGCTTGCTCGTTCAGCCCGGGGCCTTTGTGATCGCCGCGGGAAATCCCGGCGAAGCAGTCGCCTGGCTTCCCCGACGGGAAGATTCCGTCGACGTGGTGAAAAACCGAGACGAACTGAATCTCCAGGACCGGACTGAGCGCCCGCGACTGTTCATTTACGGGGGCGAAGTGAAGCAGCTCGACGTCAACCTGGAGCAGGGAATCGATTTCCAGGCCCGGTTCGTCGACAGCCTGACGGGCCGACCGGTGCCGAAGGTCTCGCTCTGGCAACGGGAGTACCCTGACCAGCAGGCGTATCCCAACGTCGGCGGCGAATCCGACGAAAACGGTTTGCTGACGATCCGATCGATGCCGGCCGGTGAAATCAATTGGGCGATGACTGCCGATGGATACCTGCGCGCGTGGTCCGATGCCGCGACGCCCCGCTGGAAGGAGGCCCACCGGCGGCGACGGCCCGACGGAGCTCCGGCGCGGATGGTCCTGATGCAGGATGGAATCCGGTTCGATGTCCAGCCCGGCATTCCGCCCGTCACGATCGCGCTCGAGCCCCCCGTCACGATCCAGGGTCGGGTTGTCGACCCGGAGGGACAACCTGTTCCCGACGCGATCGTGCGACTTGTCCGTTCGCCGGCTGGCGCCCCGCCGACACCGGCCGAAGCATGGCATGACAAAACCGAAACGAAGGAAGACGGGCGTTTTTCTCTCCGCCTGCCGCCGAGCGACGGGCACCCCTACAATCTTATGGCTCACGACGGCGCGCAGTATCGCGTCGTCGATCGTGAAGAACAGGGCGAAGACCGACAATTCAATGAATTCGAATGGCGGACGTGGGCTAACGGCGTCAGCCTGTCGATCAACACCACCGCCGGACAACAGAAGGATGGGATCGAGCTGCGGCTCACCCGCCCGGGAACGATTCGCGGCCGGCTCGTCGACAAAGCCGGCAAGCCGGTAGCGCGGACCCCGGTCCACAGCGTTGACGTCGATGGCCGCGAGGGCGTCTATCACCACCCGATCGGCCGGAGCGACGGCAACGGCCGCTTCGAAATTCAATTTGTCCGTCCCGGTCGGCACCAGGTCTTTGGTGGACGACCGAACGGCTCAGCAGCAACAGCGACAGCCGGCGCCGCTCCTCCGATCATCGAAGTCCAGGCAGGTGAAACGACGGACGCCGGGGACGTTTCGGCGATGACGGTCAAGGCGAAATGAAATGTCGGATGCCTGTCGGAGTCTGAATTTCGAAATCCGAATGTCGAATCAAATCCGAAATTCAGAATGACGAAACGAGGTGTGGCCGTTCTCGGAGCAGCAGAATAGATTTGAACCGCGGATTTCGCAGATTTCACGGATCAAGAGATGCGATTCCGCAGTTCAATTCTTTTTTATCCGTGGAATCCGCGAAATCCGCGGTCTGTCGCCTTCGAGTCCCCGCGTTGTTCCGGTCTGTCGCCCTCCGGGCCGACGGACATCGCTTCCGAAACGGACAAAACAACGCCGCCCGACAGCGTTGATTTCAATTCGTCCGTCGGCCGGGCTATTATCAAATGCCCGCCATGAGGATTTGCGGCCGAAGGCAGGCGTGGCGGAGAACACCTGTGCGTGCTTCTCCCCGATTCTCTCATCCGCGTCGACTCCATCGAGGTGCCTCCATGTGCCGTTTGCGAGCTGCCGGGCGGGAATCTGTCGTCGTGGGCCGATGGTCATGGAACGGACCCGCCATCGCGATCGTTGCCGCCATGCTCGCGTTCGCTCCGTCGACAACATCGGCGGCCGAGTTCCGCGCGGCATCCACCCGGGTCGACATGACACCCGCCGGTTCGGAGATCCTGTGGGGCTATGGCGATCGCGAGGGACCATCCACCGGCACGCACGACCCGCTCTACGCGAAGATCCTGCTCCTCGACGACGGCCGCAATCGGCTGGCGCTCGTGACGCTCGATCTCGGTCGGACATTCGGCAACGATTCGATGAACTTCGTGCGCCAGCGCGTCGCCAAATCGTCCGGCGTCGCGCAGGTGTTTTTCTTTGCGTCGCACACCCACTCGGTGCCCGCCATCGACGACAGTTACGAAGAAGGGAAGCGCCCGGCATGGGAAACGGCCGCGCTCGAACGCATCGCCCTGGCGATCGAGGTGGCCGCCACCCGGTTGCAGCCCGCGCTCGTCGGCACGGGGGAGGGAGCGATCCTGGTCGGCCACAATCGCCGGTTCGTACAGGCCGATGGAACCGTCAAAATGCTGTGGCGGAATGCGTCCAAAGAGCCGACGCATCCGCTCGATCCCCGCGTGGGTGTATTGCGCGTCGATGGGCAGGACGGCAAGACGCTCGCCGTTCTCGTCAATTATGCCTGCCATCCGGTGGTGTTTGGCCCCGACAACCGCCGCTATTCGGCCGACTATCCGAGCGCGATGGCAGCGGTCGTCGAAGGGGCGCTGGGCAGCACCACGGCCTGCCTTTTCCTGCAGGGAGCCGCCGGCGATATCAATCCGTACTTTGACAAAACGCCACTCGCCGAAGATGCGGAGCGACTGATGGTGGAAACCGGCAAGCAACTTGGCGACGAAGCGTTGCGCGTTGCCCGGTCGATCGTGCCGGCCGTTCCGAAAGTCCCCGAGATTCAATTCGCGCTCGAGACGCGGCGCTTCGGGCTCCGTTACGATCCCGAAGTGCTGCTCGAAAAACTGAAGGCCGCCAACGTCCGCCCCGAGTTTCTCGCCCGCTATCGGGGGCACCTCAAAACGCCGATGGATTGCCCCGTCACGACGGTTCTGATCAATCGCGAAATCGCGCTCGTGGGGATGCCCGGCGAGCCGTTTGTGGAATTCGGAATCAATTTCCGCGATCGGTCGCCGGCCCGGTATTCCCTGTTTGCGGGCTATGCGAACGGCCACTTCGGATATTTTCCCACGATTCGCGCGGCGG
>JAGVKR010000536.1 GCA_020050375.1 Planctomycetales bacterium | reverse complement strand
CCGGCGCTGGCCCAGTGGTCGCGGCCGCTGGCCGAGTTGATGTTCGGCGTCCGGCCGAAATCGGTCATCCACACCACCAGCGTCGAATCGAGCAGGCCATGCTGCTCGAGGTCGATCAATAGCTCCGGCAGCCCCTGGTCGACGGGGGGGATGAGCTTCTTCTGCAAGAGATCGAAGTTGTTCTGATGCGTGTCCCAGCCCGGGTCGGCGACCGTCACGAACCGGACCCCCGCCTGAATCAGCCGCCGCGACAGGAGCAGACTTTGCCCAAACCGGGTGCGCCCGTAGCGGTCGCGGAGCCGCGGGTCTTCGTCTTCGATGCGGAAGGCGCGCTTCGTCTCGGGCGCCGTGATCATGTGCAGCGCGGCTTTGTAATTCTCGTCGAGGGCGTCGAACTCGGCTGGCTGCCGATCGGCCCGCTGCTGCAGAGCGTCGATCGACGCCAAAATCTGCGAGCGGCGCTCGACGCGGCTGTAGGCCATCCCCTTCGGGGGCGTGATGTCGCGGACGGCGAAATCCTTCCCGTTCGGGTCGGTGTCGATTTCAAACGGCATATGTTCCAGTCCGAGCACGCCCGACGTGCCGCCACCGAAGCGGCGGTCGATGCTCGTCCCCAATTGCACGAACGGAGGAAGCGCCGACAGAAAGCCATGCTGCTGGCTGATCACCGAGCCGAAACAGGGATAGCGCAGGGCCGGGTTGAACTTCCGCCCCGACATGCACCAGGCGTCGGCCGTGCCGTGGCTGCCGTTTTGCGGGTTCCAACTGCGGAGCACGGCGAAACGGCCGAGCTCCTGCGCCAGCCGCGGGCAGAGCTCGCTGAATTGCACGCCGGGAATGGCCGTGTCGATCGCCGCAAACGGGCCACGAACAGCGGGCGGGGCTTCGGGCTTGGGATCGAGCGTGTCGTGATGGCTCGTGCCGCCGTGCGTCCAGATGAAGATGCAGTTGACGCCGCCTGTGCTGCGACCCGCTTTGGCGAGCGCGGTCTTCTGCTGCAACCACAGCGGGAGCGAGATTCCCAGTCCTGCCAGGCCGCCGACCTGGAGCAACGAGCGGCGGCTGAGACCCTCACACGTCCGATCGGGGCGGTCGAGCAGGTTGAGCATGGGAGGCTCCTGCCGTGTGATGGAACGGGATGTTTCGCGTGGACTGAAGTCCACGCTACATACGCGCTAAATCCACTCGCGGATCGGCTCGCCTTCGATCAGGCGGATCGGGCGGCCGTCGCTGGCCGTCACCGTCAGGTCGAGAGGCAAGCCGAGCTTTTGATAAATCGTGGCGACGACGTGTTCCGTATGATACTCGCTGGCGGTCGGAAAACCACCTTCTTCGTCGGTGGCGCCAATCACGAGGCCGCCGGGAATTCCCGCCCCGGCCGCTACGACGAACCCGGCGCTGGCCCAGTGGTCGCGGCCGCTGGCCGAGTTGATCTTGGGGGTCCGGCCGAAATCGGTCATCCACACGACCAGCGTCGAGTCGAGCAGCCCCTGCTGTTCGAGATCGATCAGCAGCTCGGGGATCGCCCGATCGATGGGGGGCACGAGGCCGTTTTTAAGGGCGTTGAAGCAATCCTGGTGGTTGTCCCAGGCGTTGTCGCTGACGGTGACGAAGCGGACACCCGCCTGAATCAACCGGCGCGACAACAGCAGCCGCTGGCCGATCGCCGTCCGCCCGTAGCGGTCGCGGAGCTTCGGATCTTCGCTGCCGATGTCGAAGGCCCGCTTCGTCTCGGGGGCGGTGATCATGTTGAGCGCGGCTTTATAGTGTTCGTCGAGCGCGTCGTAGGCCGCTGGCTGCCGCTCGGCGCGGCGCTGCAGGTTGTCGATCGACGCCAGCATCTGCTTGCGGCGGTCGACGCGCGACATTTCCATATTGAGCGGCGGCGTGATGTCGCGGACGTTGAATTTGTCGACGTTCGCTTCGGCCGGAATCTCGAACGGGCTATGCTCGAGACCGAGAACGCCCGATGTGCCGCCGTTGAACGTGCGATCGACGAAGCCCCCCAACTGCACGAACGGCGGAAGGGCCGACTTGAACCCCTGCTGATGGCTGATGACCGAGCCCATGCAGGGATACGCCACCGCAGGGTTCGGCGTGCGGCCCGACATGCAGTACTGATCGGCGAACCCGTGGCTGCCGTTTTTGGGGTTCCAGCTCCGAAGGAGCGAGTACCGCCCGAGCTCCTGAGCGAGGCGCGGGCAGATTTCGGAGAATTGCACGCCGGGGACGGCCGTGTCGATCGCGCCGAACGGACCTTTGACCAGGGCCGGCCCATTCGGTTTCGGATCGAGCGTGTCATGGTGGCTCGTGCCGCCGAGCGTCCAGATGAAAATGCAGTTGATGTCGCGCGCCGGCTTTTTGTCTTTGAGTGCCGCCTCTTTGGCTTGTGCGGCCTTATGCCGCAGGAGCGTCGGCAGTGTCAGGCTCAGTCCCCCCAGGCTGCCGATTTTCAGCAGGGAGCGGCGATCGATTCCCTCGCAGTTGCGTGAGACATTGTTCATCAGGTCGAGCATGGTGGGAGCTTTTCCTCGTGGTGGGCAAAGCGGCTCGTCAGGTGGGCCAATTACAATTTCGGTCGCAGGGAGCGACCAAGGGGAGGCAAACAGATCAACAAGCGATTATAGAACGCCCGGTAAACCTGCGCCAAGCGCATTCATCGATACAACTTGTTCTTGCCCTAAGGAATGGGGGTGACGTTGCCTTGGACACGTCAGGCAAACGCGAACAAACTGTGCCCGCAGATTGGGGCCGGGACAAGAGGCCGCGCCTTGTGCTGCCGCATGCCGAGCTCTGCGAAACGCAAGCGCGGGGCGACAAATCGATCGTGACGTGTGGCACTCGTGCTGCGATCGGCGAACATCGTGTGCACCGCCTGTGCCCCGCGCGGGTTGACCTGCTTGCGTTGATACTGCACGATGTACGAGCAGTTGGCGAAATCGACGCCACATCTGACGTCGGGCCACAACCGACGACCGGCCTGGCGTGCGCTCCCCTAGCCCACATTGCGCACCATTGTCGTCGGGCAGGCGAAGTGGGCGGAGGACTGCCGCCGGTGAATTGGGACGAAGGGGTCAGGAAACGAGCGTGGAAT
>JAGVKR010000340.1 GCA_020050375.1 Planctomycetales bacterium | reverse complement strand
GGATTGGCGGCAGCCGTCGCCCTGCAACCGCAACAGACCGCCCTGGCACAGCGTCTGCGCGAGATCGAATCGTCATCGGCGGACGCCCATCGCGTAGCCGCCACCGGCTGCTACATTTCGCCTGCGTTCGCGAAGAAAAAATTTGTCTGCCTGTGCGAAGATGTCACCGAGAAGGATGTCTGCGACGCGGTTCGCGAAGGCTACTCGAACATCGAGACGTTGAAGCGATATTCGACGGTCAGCATGGGGCCTTGCCAGGGGAAGATGTGTCAGGGAGCGTCGATTGCGATCTGCGCGCGCGAGAACAAGCAGCCGATCGAAGCGACGGGGGTGACGACGGCGCGGCCTCCCGAGCAGCCCTTGCCGTTGGGGGTTTTGGCCGGACGGGCGCTGCACTTGTCGCTGACGCGCTACACGCCAATGCACGATTGGCACCTGCGGGTCGGCGCGAAGATGATGGATGCCGGCAACTGGAAACGCCCGCAGTGGTATACGAGCGTCGAAGAAGAGTACGAGGCGGTTCGCCAGCGCGCGGGGCTGATCGATGTCTCGACGCTGGGGAAGATCGAGCTGCGTGGTCCGGACGTCGTGCGCTTCCTGGAATTCATCTACCCCAATCGTTTCGCGAACCTCAAGGTCGGCCGGGTGCGGTACGGAGTGATCTGCGACGATGCGGGGATTCTGCTCGACGACGGCACGATCAGCCGGCTGGCCGACGATCGTTACTTTTTGACGACAACCACCGGCAACGCCGATGCCATCGACAGTTGGTTCCGGTCGTGGCTGACGTCGAAGCCCGAACTCGACGTGCGGATGACCAATGTTTCGGGAAGCTATGCGGCGATGAACCTCGCCGGGCCGCGGGCTCGCGAGATTCTCTCGCAACTCACGACGGCCGATCTGTCGACGGGGACGATGCCCTACCTGGCGGCGACAGAGTGCACGATCGCGGGTGTTCCGGCGATCGTGCTTCGCATTGGTTTTGTGGGCGAGGCTGGGTACGAGATCCACGTTCCCAGTCAATTCGGGCTGGCTGTGTGGGAAGCGATTCTTTCGGCTGGGAGGGACTTCGGCCTTGCGCCGTTCGGCGTCGAAGCGCAGCGGCTATTGCGGCTCGAAAAGAAGCACCTGCTCCCCGGCGTCGACACCGACGCCTTGTCGAATCCGCTCGAAGCCGATCTGCCGTGGATCGTCCGTCTCGAGAAGCCTGATTTCATCGGCAAAAGCGCGCTGGCGCGAGCGCAAACGCGCGGTCCGCGGCAGCGTTTGGTCGGCTTTCGATTGTCGAGCGGCACCCCGCTCGATCCGGCGTCTCTGGTGATCGAGAACGGGCGTTTGGGAGGACGCGTCACATCGTCGGGCTTCTCACCGGCCGCGGGAGTGACCGTCGGCCTCGCCTGGGTCCCGGCGAGCCACGCGAAGAATGGCGATCGGATCGAAATCCGCGTGAACGGCCGCAGCGTGACGGGGGTCGTGCAGGATGAGCCGTTCTACGATCCGGCGGGGGAGCGGTTGAAGTCGTGAGAGCGTGCGAAGGTTTGTAGTGTGGCCTTTAGTCCACACGAGATGTCGATTCGTGTCGGCTAAAGCCAACACGACAGATTGCGGACGACCGGCCAAAACGTGAGGTAGAGGACGAACAGGGGCCAAGGAACACCGAGAGAATATGCCAACAACAACGACACCGATTGCGCGCGGGCCGCTGATCGCTTTGCATCGTCGTGGCGGCGCGACGATCGAATTGCGGGAAGGATGGGAAGTCGCCGTCCACTATCCGCATGAGCCGGCCGCAACGGCGAACCGCGTCGTCGATTTGTCGCATCGCCCGACGTTTGAAATCAATGGACCGGAGACTGGAGGGCGGCTTGCGTCGTCGTCTGGAAGTGACATCCCGCTGCGCCGAATTCAATCGATTGCCGGCGGAGAGGCGTACCGTCTCACTCCGAGCCGTGCGATTCTGTTCGGATGGATTGATCCGCCGCAGGGTGCGCTCGACGTCACCGGGGGCTGGGCGTCGCTGGCGCTCTACGGTCCCGAGGCCGAGCGGATTCTGAACAAGATCACGGCGGTCGATTTGCGCGTGAGGACGCTCCCTCCGGGCAGTTGTTGTCAGGGACCGATCTTCGGCGTGAACACGCTGTTCGGTCGGTTCGACGATCGCTTCGAGTTGCATGTGTGCAGCGACTCGGCCGAGTTTTTCTGGGAAGTTCTGTTCGACGCCGGACAGGAGTTTGGTCTGGCGCCGGCGGGATGTGCGTAGTGAGCCGCCGGGTTGATCCCGGCGGGTGGGGAAGCTCGAATGACTAAAATCAAATGTCTAAGGAAATCCGAAACCCAAAAATCAAATCACGAAACGGTGCCCTTCGAGCTTTTGTGTTTTGTCTTTTGGATTTCCTTAGACATTTGAATTTCGACATTCGAGCTTCCGCTTCGCGCAATGAATGGACGGCGGGGATTAACCCCGCCGCTCGCATGGAGATTGGCAGATGAACGTGCAGCCGATGTGGCGGGAACATGAGCTCAAGGACCAGTACGACGTCGTCATCATCGGCGGCGGGGTGCATGGGCTGGCGACGGCGTACTACCTCACG